>JAFTUB010000151.1 GCA_017466495.1 Clostridia bacterium | reverse complement strand
TTGCGGTTCGGTTTCAAGTCCGAAATGAAAAAAGGCGTGCCGCGCTTGACGGCGCGGCACGCCTGCGTTTTCTTGGGTAATCAGAGGGTGTGACCCTCGCCCCATACGTCCTCAAAGTCCTTCTTGAAGTCGTGAACAGCACCGTCGATGGATGCCATGCCCAGAGCAGACTTGATGACATTGCAGCCCACGGTGGAGCTGTGTGCACCTGCGGCATATGCAGAGGTGACCTGGGCCACATTCTTGAAGGAAGCGGCAAGGATCTTGGCATTGCTGCCGCAGCCGTCGATGAAGTGACGGATCTCCCGGATAACCTGGGAGGGCTCGGTGCAGTTGTTCTCCATGCGGTTGTAGTAAACGGCCACATAGGAAGCACCGGACAGCACGGCAAGAATGCCCTGCATGGTGGAGTAGATTGCGGTGGCGGTGATGTTGACCCCTTCAGCGGCCAGCGCCTTGATGGCGGGCAGTCCGCCTGCACTTACCGGGATCTTGATGTAGGTGTCGCGGCCGACACGGTCAAGAATGTCATGGGCCTCCTTGATAATCGATTCGGTATCCTCGGAAATGACCTGAACGTGCAGACTGCGCTTGGGGCCGCAGAGGGTCTTGATCTTGGCAAGATGTTCGTAGATGTCGATCTTGCCCTCCTTTTTGAGGATGGTGGGGTTGGAGGTAACACCGCAGATGGGCCATGCCACAAGGCCGGCAGCCAGCTCTTCAAGATTCGCGGTGTCAAGCATCATTTCGTACATAAGTGCATCTCCTTTTATGATATGATGGATTGTTAATATTATATCACAGATATTATATCACATTCCCGCGCAATAATCAATTGCTTTTTTGCAATCATCCCGACGAATTTCCGACTTTACAAAATCAGGTTTTTGTGATAAAATATAAATAATGAGCAGATAATAAGCCAAACGGAATGCGGAGGAAACTTTATGCATCGCAAATGGCGGGATTTTCTGATCGGATTTCTGCTCGGACTTTTCTTTTTGGGCATCATTGCCGCAGGAATTTTATCCTATCTTTGAGGAGGTGACGGTATGCTGCTTGACAAGTTTCTGGCCTACACAGGAAGGCTGACCCTTTCAACGGCATCAAAGGCAGTGCGGGGCGGACAGGTTACGGTGAATGGGGAACGGATCCGTACCCCCGACCTTCACATTGACCCCGAAACGGATGAAATTTCCCTCGGCGGTGAGGTGCTGACCTACCGCCGATATACCTATATTCTGCTCAATAAGCCGGACGGCTACGTCAGTGCCACCGAGGACGGAAACGATCCCACGGTGCTGACTCTGCTTCCCGAAGAGCTTCAGCGGCAGAATCTTTTCCCCTGCGGACGGCTGGATAAGCATACCCTGGGGCTGATGTTGCTGACCAATCACGGGCCTCTTGCACACCGCCTCCTGGCTCCCCGTACCCACGTGGAAAAGACCTATGTCTTTACCCTGCGGGAGCCCATTTCCCCCGAGGAAACGGCTCGGCTGGAGAGGGGCGTCCGTCTGCTGGACGGGGCAGGGGAGTCCTACCTCAGCCGCCCCTGCCGCATCACCATGGATGCCGAGGGAAAGAGCGGCTCCATCGTTCTCACCGAGGGAAAGTACCATGAGATCAAGCGGCTCTTTGAGGCTGCAAACAACAAGGTGCTGACCCTGGAGCGTACTCGCTTTGACACCCTCACCCTGGACGGCCTGCCCGAGAGAGGTCAGTGGCGGCATCTCACCCCCGAGGAGGAGAAGTCCCTGTTAGCTCATCTGCACCCAAGTCAATCACAATCTGAATAGGAGTACATATGGATATTATCACAACCCTGGCAAAAGAACTTTCCATTTCCGTCAAACAGGTGGAGGCAACCGTTGAGCTCATCGACGGGGGAAATACCATTCCCTTCATTGCCCGCTACCGTAAGGAGGTCACCGGCTCGCTGGATGATACCGTTCTGCGCAGCCTGGAGGAGCGGCTCAACTACCTCCGCAGCCTGGACAAACGCCGTGAGGAGGTCCTGGGGCTGATCGCCGGACAGGAGAAGCTCACCCCCGAGATTGAGGCAGCCCTGGCCGCCGCCAAGACCCTCACCGAGATCGATGACATTTACCGTCCCTTCCGTCCCCACCGCAAGACCCGCGCATCGGTGGCAAGGGAGAAGGGGCTTGAGCCCCTGGCACAGCTTCTGCTGGCCCAGGAGAAGAGCTACACTCCCGCCCTGGAGGAGCAGGCTGCTTCCTTCATTGATGCGGAAAAGGGGGTGGCCAGCGCAGAGGAGGCCCTGGCCGGTGCCTGCGACATTATTGCCGAGGAGATATCGGACAATGCCGAGTACCGCAAGCAGCTGCGTAAGCTCACCTATGACCACGGCCTGCTGAGCGCCAAAGCTGCAGGTGAGGCCGATTCGGTCTATGCCCAGTACTACGATTTCAGCGAGAGCATCAAGACCCTCCCCGGACACCGCGTGCTGGCCATCAACCGCGGCGAGAAGGAGGATTTCCTCAAGGTCGCCATTACAGTGGACCGTGACACGGTGGTGGGCTATCTGCTCGCCCAGACGGTGAAGCCCAATTCCAGTCCCGCCCGGGATTATGTAATCGCGGCGGTGACCGACAGCTATGATCGCCTGATCGCCCCTTCCATCGAGCGCGAGCTGCGCAACGATCTCACCGATACTGCGGGAGAGGGGGCCATTAAGCTCTTCTCCGAGAACCTCAAGCATCTGCTCATGGCCGCCCCCCTTAAGGGGAAGGTGGTGCTGGGCTTCGACCCCGGCTACCGCACAGGATGCAAGCTGGCGGTGGTGGATGCCACCGGTAAGGTGGTGGACACCGCGGTGGTTTACCCCACCAAGCCCCAGTGCCGTACCGAGGAAAGCAAGAAGATTATCCGCCGACTGATCCGTTCCCACGGTGTCAACGTCATCGCCATCGGCAACGGCACCGCCTCCAAGGAGAGTGAGATCTTCATTGCAGAGCTGCTCCATGAGATCGAAGAAGATGTTAAGTACATTGTAGTCAGCGAGGCGGGGGCATCGGTGTATTCCGCCTCTAAGCTCGCGGCTGATGAGTTCCCCGATTTTGATGTAACTCAGCGCTCGGCGGTGTCCATTGCCCGCCGTCTGCAGGATCCCCTGGCTGAGCTGGTGAAGATCGATCCCAAGTCCATCGGCGTTGGTCAGTATCAGCATGATATGAAGCCTGCCCGACTGGATGAGGCCCTCACCGGCGTGGTGGAGGACTGCGTGAACCGCGTGGGCGTTGACCTCAACACCGCATCCCATTCGCTTTTAGCCTATATCGCCGGCATCAATGCCGCCACAGCCAAGAACATCGTGAAATACCGCGAGGAAAACGGCGCATTCGTTTCCCGAGCTCAGCTGCTGAAGGTGCCCCGCATCGGGGCCAAGGCCTACGAGCAGTGCGCGGGCTTCCTGCGGGTGTCGGGATCGGATGAGATCCTCGACAACACCGGCGTGCACCCCGAGTCCTACGCGGCCGCACGCAAACTGCTGAAGCTCTTTGCCTATACCCCCGAGGACGTCCGTGCCGGCCGTCTGCGTGAGCTTCGTCAGCGGGTGAAGGAAAAGGGCATGGAAACGGTTTGCGGTGAACTGGAGGTGGGTGCGCCCACCCTGGCGGATATCATCACCGAGTTGGAGAAGCCGGGTCGGGATATCCGTGACAGCCTGCCGCCCCCCATTCTGCGTGAGGACATTCTTGACCTGGAGGATCTCAAGGAAGGCATGGTTCTGCAGGGCACGGTGCGGAATGTCATCGACTTCGGCGCCTTTGTGGACATCGGTGTACACCAGGACGGCCTGGTGCATATCTCCCAGCTCTCTGACCGTTTCATCAAACACCCTTCCGAGGTTGTGGCGGTGGGGGATGTGGTGGAGGTTCGGGTACTCAGCGTAGATGTCCCCCGCCGCCGCATTGCACTTTCCATGAAATCGGAGAAAAAATAAGCCTATTTTAATATATTAAAATAGTTATCCCGCCGCTTCATTTGCTATTCATCGTTTTGTTTTATAAATTGTGCAAACTGTACAAACAAAACCGTAAAATTTTGGGGAAATAAACTCTTCCATTTGGCGCAAAAATTTGATACAATATTGTACGTTGGAATTAGTCTGAAAACCACGCGAACGGTCGGCGAAACGCCTGTCGGTTCGATTATTTCAAGGAGGAAAAATTCAATGGCAAGTTTGTCTCTTAAGCACATTTACAAGAAGTATCCCGGCGGTGTTACCGCAGTTTCCGATTTTAACCTTGAGATCAAGGATAAGGAGTTCCTGATCCTCGTTGGTCCTTCCGGTTGCGGTAAGACCACGACTCTGCGTATGATCGCAGGCCTTGAGGAGATCACCGAGGGTGAGCTTTTCATCGGCGACCGTCTGGTCAATGACGTAGCACCTAAGGATCGCGACATTGCGATGGTGTTCCAGAACTACGCTCTGTACCCCCATATGACCGTGTTTGAGAACATGGCATTCGGTCTGAAGCTGCGCAAGACTCCCAAGGAAGAGATCAAGCGCCGTGTAGAAGAGGCTGCCCGTATCCTCGATATCACTCACCTGCTCGACAGACGTCCGAAGGCTCTGTCCGGCGGTCAGAAGCAGCGTGTTGCACTGGGTCGTGCAATCGTCCGTAATCCTAAGGTATTCCTGCTTGACGAGCCTCTGTCCAACCTGGACGCTCAGCTCCGTGCAGCGATGAGAACCGAGCTGACCAAGATCCACAAGAGACTGGAAACCACCTTCATCTACGTTACCCATGACCAGGTCGAGGCTATGACCATGGCTACCCGTATCGTCGTTATGAAGGACGGTCTGATTCAGCAGGTTGATACTCCTCAGAACCTGTATGACAACACCACCAACATCTTCGTTGCAGGCTTCATCGGCACGCCCCAGATGAACTTCATCAACTCCAGCCTTGAGAAGAAGGGTGAGGATCTCTACGTTGACTTCGCAGGCACCCAGATCAAGCTGCCCGCAGAGAAGGCCAACAACCCCGCACTCAAGGAATACATCGGCAAGGAAATCGTTCTCGGTCTCCGTCCCGAGTGCATCCATGACGAGCCCATGTACCTCTCCAACTTCGCTGACAGCGTCATCGATACCTATGTTGAGGTTACCGAGCTGATGGGCGCAGAGATTTACCTCTACCTCGTGGTTGAGGAGCAGAACCTCATCGCCCGCGTTTCCTCCCGTTCCCAGGCTCGCTCCGGCGACACCATCAAGGTTGCCATCGAC
>JAFTUB010000150.1 GCA_017466495.1 Clostridia bacterium | reverse complement strand
TCACCTATGCCATCGGCCAGCTGGTCAGCGGCATCATGGGCGACCGCATCTCCCCCAAGAATCTGATCTGCATCGGCCTGCTCGGCACCGTGGTATGCAATGTTACTCTACCCTTCTTCTCCTCTGCTCTGCTTATCGCCGGGATTTGGTGCATCAACGGCTTCTTCCAGTCCATGCTGTGGCCCCCGCTGGTACGTATCCTGGCCGAAAATCTCAACGAATCCGACTATGTGGACGCCTGCGCCGAGGTGTCCGCCGCAACTTCGGTGGCGGTGATTCTCACCTACCTGACCGTGCCCCTCTTCCTGCGGATCGCCGACTGGCGCATGGCCTTCTTCTTCCCCGCCGGCCTGGCCGTGCTGTTCATGGTGCTGTGGATGGTGGTTCTGCCCCGCCTTTCCCTCAATACCCCCACTAAGCGCTCTACTGCGCCCGATCCCGACGCCCCCAAAGCGCAGCCCATCCTGCCTCTGCTCATGCGCTCGGGCGCCTGGATTCTTCTGCTCCCCGTCCTGCTCCAGGGTCTGCTGCGGGACGGTATCACCACCTGGCTCCCCTCCTGCGTGGCTGACCTGGGCGGTCTGGACACCTCCTCTTCCATCCTATCGGCGGTAGTACTGCC
Source organism: Clostridia bacterium (assembly GCA_017466495.1). Lineage (GTDB taxonomy): Bacteria > Bacillota > Clostridia > Oscillospirales > CAG-272 > SIG693. The sequence goes on along the minus strand of JAFTUB010000150.1, from coordinate 15,600 downwards.
CATTTTCACCATCATCTGCGTCCGTATTGCCGCGTGGCTCTTCCGTCGGATGCACCATGAAACCACCGAGGCTGCTCTGCTCTTCGGCATCAGTACGGCAGCGGCTCTGGTGATGTTCATTTGGCTGGACAAGAGTGCCCTTCTGCTGGTGGCCTGCATGGCCATCATCACCGGCTGTATGCACGGCATCAACCTGATGCTCATCTGCCGCCTGCCCGCACACTTTGCCCCCCACGGCTGTGTGGCGGGAATGTCCGGTCTGCTCAACTGCGCCACCTATGTGGGCTCGGCGCTCTCCACCTACGCCATCGCTGCTGTTTCCGATCACTTCGGCTGGGGGCCTACGGTCTTCATTTGGGTAATCGCCGCCGCTGTGAGCGGTCTGCTCTGCATTGCGGCGCACAGGACATGGCTGAAATTTAAGAAAGAAGGATGATTTCGGGGGAGGGGGGCCTTTTGAAAAAGGTCCCCCTTTCGGTTTGTATTTTCTTCGAGAAATATTCCGTTTCCGCCTGCGGAATGCGGTCATGGGACCGCAAGGAATATTTCCGGACGGCACAACCTATCTTTAATTTACCGCCAACTGCACGTGCCGTCCATACCCCCTCCCTGCGAAAACTTTCTGAAATATTTTTCAAAAAGGGCTTGACAAGCCGGGGAGGCTGTGCTATAATATTCGTGTTAATCCTAAGACAGCAGGTTCCCGTAAAAGCGGCGACGCTTTCCTGCCGAGGTGCGACCTTCTTTCATGACGAATATCATGTGTGGTCTTTCCTCGGAGGCGGTTTGCCGTCACGGGAGAAAGATTTTTTTATGCTCATTTTCACAATCGGGAGGTGAAATCATGCCCAGCAAAGCTATACTCGAACAAAAGCAGAAGGCCGTTGCAGAACTGGCTGAAAAGATGAGAAACGCCGCTTCCGGTGTACTCGTCAACTACCAGGGTATCACGGTCGAGGACGACACCAAGATGCGTGCAGCACTCCGTGCAGCAGGCGTTGAGTACATGGTTGTTAAGAACACCCTGACCGGTCGTGCGTGCGACGAAGTCGGCTTCGGCGATATGAAGCAGTACCTCAGCGGTATGACTGCTATCGCAATCAGCGCCGAGGATCCCATCGCACCCGCAAAGGTACTCAAGCAGTACGCAGAGAAGGTTGAGTCCTTCAAGATTCTGTCCGGCTTCCTCGACGGCGCAGTTGTCGACGAGAAGACGGTCAACGAACTGGCTGACATTCCTGCTAAGGAAGTGCTCATCGCCAAGATGCTTGGAAGCCTGCAGTCCTCTCTCTATGGACTCGCTTATGTACTCCAGGCAAAGATCGACAAGGAAAACGGCGGCGCAGAAGAGGCCGCTCCCGCAGAGGCGTAAGCCCTGCCCGTCGGATCACTCCGACACATCTCGCCCACAAGGGCATCATTATGTTTTACACAGGAGGATATTATCATGGCTACTGAAAAGACCACTGCTATCCTTGACCAGATCAAGGAACTTACCATTCTTGAGCTCTCCGACCTCGTAAAGTCTCTCTAGGAGGAGTTCGGCGTATCCGCTGCTCCCGTTGCTGCTGTCGCTGTTGGCGGCGCTGCTGCTCCCGCTGCTGAGGAGAAGACCGAGTTCGACGTTATTCTTGCTAACTTCGGCGCTAAGAAGCTCGACGTTATCAAGGTTGTCCGCGAGATCACCGGTCTCGGCCTGAAGGACGCTAAGGACCTCGTTGAGGGTGCTCCGAAGCCTGTCAAGGAAGGCGCTACCAAGGAAGAGGCAGAAGAGATCAAGAAGAAGCTGGAAGAGGCCGGCGCTTCTGTCGAGCTGAAGTAATTCGCTTCCCAGACGCTATTCACCGTTTAAAGTCTGTCTTTCGGGTCAATAATAAAAGCAGCCGCAAGGCTGCTTTTATTTTTCGCCAATATGAATATTTTCAAAACTTTATTTGTTTTTCGCCCAGCCGACTTGACAAAGTGATTATTACATGATAAAATAGTTTCGAAAACTATATCTGGCAACAAAAGGAATGATATCCATGAGCAAAAACGAAAAAAAGGTGGTCATATGGGGAGACTCGGTAACAAAAGGCGTGATCTACGACGAGACGCGGCAACGGTATGCACTGGCTCCGCAGACCGCGGCCTCCATTGCGGCAGAAGCGCTGGGCTTTACCCTGATCAATCACTCCCGCATGGGAGCGACCATCCTCGAAGGGGAGAAGATCATGCAGCGGGACCTCGACCGCGGACTCACCGCCGACATGGCCATCATCGAATATGGCGGAAATGACTGCGACTTTGACTGGGAAGCCATCAGCCGTGCGCCGGAGAGCGAGCATCTGCCCAAGACCCCCGCCCCGCTCTTCGAGGAAAAGCTGAAGAGCATGATCGGTGCGGTCGCCGCGCGGGGAATTGAACCGGTACTGGTTACCCTGCCCCCCATCGTTTCCGAACGGTATTTTTCCTTCATCTCCCGGGGCGGTCTGAACCCCGCCAACATCCTGCAATGGCTGGGGGACAAGGATCACATCTACCGCTACCACGAGCGCTACTCTGCCCTGATCGCAAAGATCGCCCGGGAATGCAGCTGCCGTCTGCTGGATCTGCGCGCCGATTTTCTCTCCCTCTGGAATCCGGCATCTCTTTTCTGTCCCGACGGCATTCATCCCAACCTTGACGGTCAGCGCTTCATGGGGAATTCGATGATCCACGCTATGGCATAACGAGATTTGTGCTGTTTGCACAAAATCGATATATGTTTTTATGCAAATATACAAACTTCGGCCATCAAATGAGAAAACCATTGACAAGTGTGCAAAGATCTGCTATACTGAAATCGGAAAGCAGGAGGTGCATCAAAGGGATGTACCCAAGCGAACCGACCGAAAGGAGAAGGCACTCCGATGGGCTGTCAAAACTGAGGTAAATCCTCCCTCCCCATAAGAGAGACGTACCGCCACACTTTGTGCAAAAAGGAGAAGGCACACCAATGGGCTGAATGACAACCGAACAACCCGTGACTCGCTTCACACCCCATATTCGTACAAAGGAGTACTCCGCCAATGGGCTGAATACCAATCAGAGAAAATCTCCATCCTGCGCGGATCCAATGCTTTCCCGAGTGGGAAAGGCATCCCGGGATAGAAAAACGCATTTCCATGACCATGTGTCCGTATTGATATAGATGCAGACGCACCGCCACACGATTGCGCGAAAAGGAGAAGGCACGCCAATGTACCACAACATCTGACGGTCAGACGGCGCAAAAAGCGCGGTCAATCCCGCCCCGCTGTGCGAAAGGAGAAGGCACGCCAATGTACTCGTTTCTCTTAGCATAACCCAATGGAGAAAACGCTTTATACATTCACACTTACCTCATAACCAAGACAGGGCTTCCGCAGACGCGGAGGCCCTTTTCTCTTCCCTGTTTCCGCAAAAAGCGGAGATCTTTTTCATGCTTTCCCTTGACAAGCCCCTTGGAATGTGCTAAGATAAACTCATCTACCAAAACGGGAGGTTACCATGAACTACTGGACACAAAGTAAGACCAATATTTATGTTGCCGCACACCGCGGATTCCGCTCTCAATATCCCGAAAACACCCTCGAGGCGTTCCAGGCAGCACTGGATCTTGGGGTTGATCAGATCGAAACCGACATCCGCGTTTCCATGGATGGGGAGCTGGTGCTGATTCACGATGCCACGGTGGACAGAACCACCAACGGCAAGGGCCTTGTCATCGAGAAGAACTTCGCCGAGCTGCGCACTCTGGACGCGGGTATTTTCAAGGGCGAGCAGTTCAAGGGCGCAAAGATTCCCACCCTCATCGAGCTGATGGAGATGGTCAAGGACCACCCCACCATCACCCTCGACCTGGAGCTGAAGGAATACCCTAAGAACAATCCTAATGCCTATGAGGTCTGCGACCGCGTGCTGAAGATTGTGGACGAATACAATTTCACCGACCGCGTTGTCCTCAACACCTGGAGCGGTCAGCTGCACGAGTACATCTTCACCACCTACGGCAAGAAGTACCGCCAGCACGCCTACTACCCCATCCATCACCTGGGCCGCGGCATGACCATCGACCCCTACTCCTACGCATACTGCACCTGTATGTTCAAATCTCTCTTCTCTGACATTGATATGGCCACCAAGGCAGAGTTTGACACCATGGAAGCCCTTGGCCCTCAGCCCTGGGCAGGTGCCGGTGTCAAGGATGAGCGAGGTGTGGACCTTGCCATTGCGGCAGGCGCTACGCTGATCACCTGCGACAATCCCGATGTTATCCTCGATCTGCTCCGCAAGAAGGGATACCATCAGTAAGTCCTGCAACAAATGAAAAAGGGAAGCCCCCGCCATGGCGGGGGCTTCCCTTTTGTTCACTTTTGATCGGGCAGACGGTAGGTAAACCGGTCAATGCGCGTGATTCCCATGGTGCGGAGCCGTTCCGCCGTGGCATCAGTATCCACCTCGGTGTTATAGCCCGGGATCAGGGGCAAACGAGCCACAACCCGCCCCGCGCCTACAGCCGACAGCAGCCATGCGAGATTGTCCCAGGCAAGACCCCCATCCCTACCGGTGTAGGCGGCGTAACGGGACGGATCCCCCTCCTTGACATCCACATAGAAGCAGTCTGCGGCCTGTGCCGCCAATTCCACCGCACGGCGGGGAACCGACAGGCAGGTTTCCACATTGATCCGCCATTCCTCCCCGCAGACAGCGCGGAATGCCGGAAGGAAATCAGCGTAGAGCAACGGTTCCCCGCCCCCAAAGGTCACGCCGCCTCCGGTGGCAAGAAAGTATAGCTCGTCCCGCTTCAGCACCCGCCACAGCTCCTCGGGGGTATAGGCACGGGTTACCGTTCCCTCCCGCCAGGATTGGGGATTGAGGCAGTAGCGGCAGCGCAGGGGACAGCCGTAGCCGCACACCAGGGTGGTCACCCCTTCCCCGTCGCTGGCCATCCGCAAACGAGACACCCCAAAGGCGCGGAAAACGGGGGTACTCATGATGCGGGGGATGTGACGGTGGTCTCGGGCGCGATGGTCACCGCGTCCCGCTCCTCCTCGGGCTCGGGCAGGTCGGGATCGGGACCGATCCCGCCGGCAACGAAAGTTTCGGGCACGGGCATGGTGCCCATGAGCACAGTTGTTTCCGTATAGGGCTCGGTGGTAATGGCGGCATCTTCCTCGTCGGGCTCCGGCTCTGGCAAGTCGGTTTCGGGAGGTGCAACTTTCCCCTGAAGCACAATAGGCTCCTCCTCCGGCTCGGGCAGGTCGGTTTCAGGCACGAGAGGAACCCCCATGGTAGGCTCTTCGGGCATCGGCAGGACGGGATCGCCCATCAGGGTTTCGGGTACCGGCATCTCCCCCTCGATAATCGGCGGCTCGGTGGTGGTGGTCGCCTCCACCAGTTCGCCGGGGATGTGGTCGGTCAGTTCGATCTGCTCATTCCCCGTGGTATCGGGGGGCGCCATCACATCCCCCTGGAGCTGACTTCCCCGGGCAAAGGGATTGTCGCAGGAGGAGAGATTGGCGGTCAGCAGGCCCATGGACAACCCTACCACGGCGATGCGCCGGCCCATGGATCGACGCTCAGCCAGGCTCTGCTCCAGGCGGCGCAGCTCGGCCTCGCAGTAGGGACAGGTACCGCTGCACTCCCCGGTGTGGGTGCATTCCCGCTCGCGATCGGGAATATCGTTGGCGGCAGCAATCTCACGGCGGATTCTGCGCAGAATCTTACACTTTTCTTTTCCGGTCATAGCATTTCACCTCCCAATGGTTTCACCGGATAAGACGTTTATTTTTGCAATTTGTTCCCATACCGCGCCAAATTTTTTTCTGCCCCGCCCCAGTCTTGACAGATCGGGCAAAAAATGATACAATACCCTCGAAATCAATTTCAAACCGGAGGACACACATCATGATCCGTCACGTTGTACTGTGGAAATTCAAGGAAGAGGCCATGGGTAAGACCAAGGTCGAAAATATGCAGATCGTCCGCGATTCCCTGTTCGCTCTGCTCCCTATCATCCCCGAGATCAAGCTCATGGAGATCGACTGCGACATCTCCCACACCGAAATGTCCTATGACATGATGCTCACCACCGAGTTTGAGTCGGTGGAGGACATGAAAATCTATGCCGAGCATCCCGCACATCAGAAGGTGCTGGAATATGTCAAGGAAGTGCGCGAAGCACTGGTTGTTCTGGACTGCGAAAGATAAGAAAAACGGTCTGACGCAATGCGGCAGACCGTTTTTGTTTGCATCATTTATGCTTTTTTGCACTTCCAAAGCATCAGCGGCACCGAGATCACGCACAGGGCGATCCAAATGGCGATCATGGCGTTGTAGCCGGCCACAATGATCAGCGCGCCGAAGACAGCAGAGCCGATAGCAGAGCCGGTGTATGTAGCGGCATCCATAACGCCCGCAACCGTGGAGACACAACCCTCCTTGGCATAGTCGGCGGGATAGATGGAGAGATAAACCGCGTTGATCCAGGAGGTTGCAATGGCCACCACAGCCAGCAGGAGTGCGGAGACCCACGCAGGGGGTGTCACCAGCAGGAAAGGAGCCAGGGATACCACACAGAGGGCGAAGGAGACTGCTGCCGTGATGCCCTGATTGCTGCGGAAAATGCGGAAGGCAACCGGGAACAGCAGGCGTCCGATGAAGTTAGCCAGGGGCATGATAAAGACGAAATAAGCCGCATTGTTCAGATCCAGCCCGTACTGAGTCATAAACAGGGTGGGCACCCAAAGGATGAGATTATCCTTCACCACGCCGTGGGCAGCGGCGGGGAAAAGCGTCCGCCACAGCTTGGGATCCCGCAGGATGACCCGGAACTGTGCCCATATATCGGTCTTGGCTTCCTCGGTCTGCCGCAGACCGTCAGGGGGAAGGAAGATCAGCATGGCGCCGAAGAAGAGGATCAGCCCGGCGGGAATGAAGAAGACGGCACCGGCACCTGCCTGTGCGGAAAGGGTGGCCACCACCACCGCAAATAGACTGCCGAGTCCAACGCCGGTGGACATGGTCATCAGCGCTTTGCTCTTCTCGGGCGAGCCTTCATAGGCGACTACTACCGTTTTGAGGGCAGGTCCCCACAGCATGGACTGGAAGAAGCCGTTGACGCCCCACAGCACAATCATTGCAGGAAGCGGAGGCATAAAGCCCACCACCAGGTTGGCAACACCTGCCGCGCCCATGCCAACCATCAGCATGACACGAGCGTTGACCCGGTCACCGATGTAGCCATTGAGCAGGCGGCCGATGGCATAAACAAAGAAAAATGCGCTGCCCATAATGCCGATTCCGGCGCTGTCGGTGATCCCGTCCGCCTGCATCAGGGGAGAGGCAATGGACAGATTCTGGCGGCCGGTGTAGATGATGGCATAGGCCATGGCGCAGAGAGACAAGGTCAGTCGCTGGCGCGCCACAAGGGAAAGCTTTTTCATGGAAATTATACAGCTCCTTCGCACATGGGATTTTGACGGAACATGACAAAAAATACCTTTTATATTTTACCGCACACCTCCCGCTTTGTCAAGCGACAATGTGCGCAAAGCAGGGCGCAAAAAAGGCAAACTCAGCGGGAAGGAAGACGAAGCGTCCCCGCATCCAGGTCGGCAATGATCCGCGCCAGGGCGTGATTCTCGTTGGAAACGGTGATATGATCGGCCGCAGCCTTCGCTTCGGCGGTAGCATTTTCCACCGCCACACCGATTCCCGCCGCCTGCAGCATGGAAACATCATTATAATAATCCCCCACCGCCACCGTGTGGTTCATGGTGATCTGCAGATGCTCGGCCATGCGGGCGAGCAGGGTTCCTTTGCTGACTCCCTTGGGCAGGATCTCGTACAGCGACCGTTCGGAGCGGATATAATCGAAATCGTCACGGCGGGGATGGGCGTCCAGCAATTCCTTTACCCGCAGCAGACGCTCTTCCCGATAGTCCCCGAAAACGATCTTGGCAATGGGCTCACCGATGTCCTCATAATCCCGCACCAGATTGGGCAGACCGGTTCGCTGACGGAAGATTTCCATGGTTTCGTTTTCCCGGGAGAAATACAAGTGCTCAAAGCAGTTGATCTGGATCCCCATATCCTCGGTGTTGGCATCCACATACCGCACCAATTCGATGACATCATCCCGTATGGGCTGCGTCCAAACGTACTTTCCCGCCACCGGATCATAAATCCCCGCCCCGTTGATACAGCCGAAGGGGGCATTGATGCTGACCCGGGAGAGAATATCCTTGACAAAGTAAGGCATTCTCCCGGTGATAAAGGTGAAATAACCTCCCTCTGCCATAAAATAGGCAATGGCCTCCCGATTTTCGGGGGACACCGTTTTGTCGTTTTTGAGTAAGGTTCCGTCCAGATCGGTACAGATCAGGATGCCGTCAAATTTTCCCATGTACAGGTTCTCCCTTGGCCGAAGCCGACAAGCTGTAAAGTTGAAAGCAAAAGGCACCCCACAGGGTGCCTTCACTTGGCGGAGAAGCAGAGATTCGAACTCTGGAGGCGCTTTTAACGCCTACACGATTTCCAGTCGTGCGCCCTCGACCAACTAGGCGACTTCTCCATATTCGGCGTCGGGGAGGTTGGCTCTCCACGCGACTTGTCTATTATACACCATCTCTTCAAAAAAATCAACCCCTAACCGAAATTTTTTTTGATTTTTTTGCAATTTTTTCGCAGTTTTTTGCCCGGCATAAAAATAATGCTTGACAAAAAGCCGCAAACACGATATAATATAGGCTGTTGCCATAAAATATGACACGAAAGGAGCCGCTTTCGCGGTACGGTTCGGATTATGCTGCTTGATCTCCGTCCGCTGATGCGCGGCGAAATCTCCACCCTCACGGTGGACTATGACCTTACCCCGCCGCCGATGGAGGGTGTCATCTTCCCCGAGTCGGCCCACGTCAAAGGAACCATCACCGATAACACCGAGTTTATGTGTCTTACCCTGCAGTGTGATGTTCCCTTTATCGGTGAATGCGCCCGCTGCTTGGCCCCGGTTTCTCACCGTCTTACTTTCGACTTCTCCCGAACGGTTGTGGATGAGAAAGGCCTGCGCATGGTCAGTGACACCGATGATTTCGACGAGGATGAATATGTCACCGTAGTGGACGGTATGCTGGACATTGACGAACAGCTGGCCGAGGCTCTGCTGCTGGAATTCCCCTCTAAGCTGCTGTGCAGCGAGGACTGCCCCGGGCTCTGCCCCAAGTGCGGCAAGCCTCTTGCCGAGGGCGATTGCGGCTGTGTGACAAAAGAAATTGATCCGCGCTTCGAAATTTTGAAAAAACTACTTGAAAAAGATGAAAATGTGTGATATAATAGAGTGTATTTAATTGCACCGACAGGATAAGGAGGGAATAAGCAATGGCAGTACCGAAGAAAAAGGTATCGAAGGCTCGCAGAGACAAGAGACGCTCCAACGTTTGGAAGCTCGAGCTCCCCGGCATGACCAAGTGCCCCAAGTGCGGCGAGTACAACCTCGCACACAGAGTTTGCAAGGCTTGTGGCTCTTACAACGGCAAGGAAGTCATCAAGCAGGATGCCTAAGTCAAAGGTCAGGAATCCTCGCGCCAAAGGCGATGAGGATTCCTTTTCCTTTTTCTGCCCTCTCCGTTTTTGGCAAAGATGAAAATGCTTTGTGACAAGAATGTTAATTCTGTGTCCCTGCCCTTTTTATTTTTCTGCGCGCGTGTTATAATGATGGGGATTAGGACTTCCCCATAAACAAAATTAAGGTATGGTATTTCAACATGATTTTTTCCGCTAAAACAGTCAAGCAGCTCGCTGCTCTTGCCCTTGCCCTTCTGATGGGCACCTCTCTTCTCGCCTGCGGCGGTGAGGAGGCAAAAAGTCCTCAGACCACCGACCCCAATGAAAACAAAGAAATCACCCAGACTCCCGACGCCGAAACCACCGCGCCCACCGATGAAACGGTGGTGTCCTTCAACTACCTGGAAGAAGATCTCACTCCCTACATCACCTTGGGTAATTACCGCGAGATTACCGTTAAGCGCCAGTCTTCTGTCCTGTCCGATGACATTTTTGCCGATTATCTGGAAGAGGTGCGGGAGTACTGCGCCGAGCCCCAGCAGATCACCGACCGCGCCGCTGCTGAGGGCGACACCGTCAACTTCGATTTTGCCGGCTACGTGGACGGCGTGCAGTTTGACGGCGGAACCGCCCAGGGCCAATCCATTACCCTGACGGGGAACGGCGGCTTCATCGAGGGCTTTGTCCCTGCCATTATCGGCAAGACCCCCGGTGAGTCCTTTGACATCGTAACCAGCTTCCCCGAGGATTACGGCGTGGATGAGCTCAACGGCAAAGAGGCAACCTTCAAATGCACCCTCAACTACATCGAGGGCGAGAAGATCGTTCCCGAGTTCGATGATGCTCTGGCACAGAAGATCTCCGATTTTGAAACTGCTGAAGAACTGAAGGTTTACTTGCGGGAACAGCTTCAGGCAGAGATGGAATCCTCCGCCTCCAACCAGATCTACCACGACGTTTGGGAGCAGGTGGTGAACAATGCCACCATCCACAGCTATCCCGAGGACAAGGTCACCGAGGTATACAACCAGAATGTCTCCACTTACACCATGTACGGCGCCATGTACGGCATGAGCTACGAGGAATTCCTTGCCGCCCAGAATTACACCGATGCCCAGGTGCTGGAGGAAGCACGCCAGATGGTCAAGGAAGACCTGATCTTCTACTCCATCGTCAAGGCTGAGAACATTACCATCTCTGACGAGGAGTACAACGCTACCCTGCCGGAATTTGCCGCTTACTACGATTACACCGATCCCCAAGAACTGGTGGACGCCTACGGCGAAGTTTCCATCCGCGACGGTATGCTTTGGAACAAGACTCAGGACCTGCTCATCGAATGGGCAAACATTGTGGAGGCTGAATGATTTTTCGCCAAAAAGATCGGGCCGCGCGCAAAGCGCGGCCCGATCTTTTTATTTTTGCAAAGGGGATTTTTTCCGTGGATGTGCATAGAATGGCAGTAATGACTTCAAACACAAGGAAAGGATACTGCCATGCTGATCACCAAAACATATGACCGCCTTCGGGCACAGATGTACGCCGAGCGCTGGGCGCTGGAGCGAAACCCGCTTTTTCTTGATTTCACGGGGCGAGGGGGGGACTGCACGTCCTTTGTATCCCAGGCTGTACTGGCAGGTGGCTGTGTGATGAACTTCACCCCCACCTACGGCTGGTACTACATCAGCCCCGACGACAGGGCCGCCGCCTGGACAGGGGTGCCTTACTTCTACAATTTTCTGCTCACCAACCGGGGAGCGGGGCCCTTCGGGGAGGAGACAGCTCCCGGTCTGCTGGAGATCGGTGATGTGATCCAGCTGGGACGGGAGGATGGGGTATACTACCACACCCTGTTAGTGACGGGATTTTCTCATTCAGGATATCTCGTTTCGGCGCACAGTGATGATGCTTACAACCGTCCCCTCTCCACCTATACCTATGACCGGGCGCGCTATCTGCACATTTTGGGCGTGCGGGAAGAAGTTCCCGATCGGGTGGACTGCTTTGAGTCGCTGCTCAACGGCACGGCGATCGTGGGGGTTGGGGAAGCGTGAGGAATTGGGGCTTTGCCCCAAACCCCACGCAAGGGGGACTTTTTCGAGAAAAAGTCCCCCTTGCGAATCCCCCAAAAAGCTTCAGCAAAAAGAAACGATGGGCATCTATCCCATCGTTTCTTTTTCAGACAGAGCTTATTTCAAGAAGCCGTTGACAATCTGTGCTTCGGCTTCGGCCTCGGTGAGGCCCAGGGTCATGAGTTTGATCAGCTGCTCCCCTGCGATCTTGCCAATGGCGGCCTCGTGGATGAGGCTGGCATCGATATGGTTGGCCGTGATCTCGGGGATGGCTACCACGGTGGCTTTATCCATAATGATGGCGTCGCACTCGGTGTGGCCTGCACAGCGGTTATTGCCATTGATGGCAGAGCGGAAGATCTGGTGGGACTCGTCCCGTGCCACCGAGCGGGAGATTACATTGGCGCTGCAGTCCTCGCCGTCCATATCCACAGTGAAATCGGTTTCGGCATACTGCTTGCCGTGGGTCATGAGCTTCTCGCGGATGACCAGGGATGCGCCGGCCGCCAGACGGGCGGTGGTCACGCGCTTGGTGGAATCCACGCCTTTGATTTGGGTGGTGTCCAGCTCCATATGGCTGTCCTCGGCCTGCTCGATGACGGTGGTGGGATTCATCAGCCGCTGGCCGTTGCCGTCCCCCTCACCGTAGTGCTTCTCCACATAGTGGACCTTTGCCCCCTTGCCCAGGACAAAGCGGTGGATACCCGAATGCTCGGCATCGGCATCTCCGCCGTTGTGGATACCGCAGCCTGCCACAATGGTGACGTCGGCATCTTCGCCGATATAGAAGTCGTTGTAGATCAGCTCCTTCAGGCCGCTCTCGGAGAGGAGCACGGGGATATGCACACTTTCGTTCTTGGTGCCGGGCTTGATGATGATATCGATGCCGGGCTTATCGGTTTTGGTGACGATATCGATGTTTGCGGTGGTGCGGCGACCGGCCGACTCACCGTTGGCACGGATGTTGTAGGCACCTGTGGGCACCTCGTGCAGCTCGGTCACCTGCTTGAGCAGATTCTTTTGAATGTCGTTCATCTTCCCGCCTCCTTCACATCTTCTGCTTCAGCACGGGGCAAGCCCCGCTCTGGCCCAGAAGCCCGGGCAGGATTTCTTCGCGGCTGCCCACCGCCTGAAGTACACCCCCGGCAATCACCACGATCTTATCGGCAATGTTGAGAATGCGCTCCTGATGGGAGATGATAAGGATGGAGCCGTTCACCGTTTCGTGCAGCTTCTCAAACACCGTGATCAGACTGCCGAAGCTCCACAGGTCGATTCCTGCCTCGGGCTCATCGAACACCGACAGCTTGGTACCCCGGGCGATGATCATGGCAATCTCGATACGCTTCAGCTCACCGCCGGAGAGGCTGGCATTCACTTCACGGTTAATATAATCTCTGGCGCAGAGTCCCACCTCGGAAAGGTAGGCGCAGGCCTCGTTCATGGACAGATCTCTGCCTGCGGCCAGGGAGATCAGATCCCGAACAGTGAGTCCCTTGAAGCGAACCGGCTGCTGGAAGGCATAGGAAATGCCCAGCTTCGCCCGCTCGGTGATGGAAGCGTGGGTAATATCCACGCCGTCGAGGAGGATACGCCCCTCGGTGGGCTGGTAGATACCGGCAATGATCTTGGCCAGGGTGGATTTTCCACCGCCGTTGGGGCCGGTGATGGCAACAAAACGCTCTTCTATGGTGAGCGAGACATCGTGCAGTATTTCGCGTTCTCCATCGGTATCGGAGACCCGATAGGACACGTTTTGCAGTTCAAGCATGATATGCCTCCTGAAAACACAATAATTCATATTATTATACCACAACTGGGCCGAATATGCAAGAGGAAGCGGCAAAAAATGGGCCGCCGCGCAAATGCGCGGCAGCCCGTTGTCTGTGCAAATCGTATGGCGCAGGGACTCATCCCAAGGTGGCCTCCCCGTTGCCGCTGATGGGAATCACCTCACCGAGATAGGTGGGGGTTGGCTTGAACCAGCAGTAAAGCATATCCTTTGCCCGCGCCGCCATCTCGCGGATATCCCGGCCCGCCTGACCGAAATAGGTATACAGGTCAGCTGACACCCCAACCGCCTCCAGACCGAGGGAACGGGCGATGTACAGGGCACGGGGCAGGTGATAGCTTTGGGTGACGATGATCACCCGCTTCACCCCAAACACATCCCTTGCCCGATACAGGCTGTCATAGGTGGAAAAGCCGGCGTGATCCATAAACACATCGGCGCTCTCGGCGCCTGCGGCAAGGGCGCGGTCACGCATGACATTGACCTCATCGTACCCTTCCCTGCCGTGGTCGCCGCTCATGAGCAGCTTAGGGGCTGCATCGGACAGATACAGGGACATTCCCGTATCGATGCGATCTCTGAGCATATCGGAGGGACTTCCGTCGTTCCGAACCCCTGCGCCCAGGACCAGAATGCAATCCGCTCCAAACTTCCCCGCCGTCTCTCCATCCACAATGGCATCACGGGTGGTATTGACCATCACAGCGTTCACGGTCAGCACCGCCGCCCCCAAAACAAGGCCGGCCAAAATGGCAATGAGAAGGAATCGACGGAAGATTTTTTTCATATTTGCACCTCGTCATACACAGGATTTTAGCCGCAGGAGCTGCCCGGAGCTGTCCCCAATAGGATAGCACGAAAGGCCGTCCTTGTCAAGCGGAGTTTTTTCGGCAAAAAGCACATCGGGGCTTGATTTTCCCCGTCGAGTGGAGTATAATGGATACACAGGATCTCGCCCGCCGAAGCGGGCAGTACAGCAAACCGTAAGAAAGGATCCGCACCCGGGAAGAACCGGCTGCGGCAAGGTAACCCTTATGCGACTTGGGACACAACTCGGTCTGTTTAACCCCGTGGAGGGAAGCGGAAAGCAAAAGAACACTATCCTCATGATGGAGCAGTGCGTGGAGGCCGGCTTCCGCGTGCTGGACATCGGCTTCTGCGATGCCATCCGCCCCGCAAAGCCCGACGATCTCTCCCCCGACGACTGGGAGCGCCGCATTGATGCCATTGGTGAAGCGGCGGCAAAGCTGGGCGTAGAATTTTCCCAGGCCCATCTGCCCTATGCAGACCTGTACAACGATCAGAAAAACTTCACCGAAGAGGACTTTGCTCTTTTCCGGGAAATGACCCGCCGGGGCATCATCGCCTGCGGCCGGCTCGGTGTCAAATGGGCTGTGGCCCATCCCTTCACCGATCTCATTCACGGGGAATATGACAACGACATCAACCTGACCACCAACCTGGAATTTTACTCGCCCTTCGCAGAGCTTGCCGAACAAAACAACACCGGCCTGGCCCTGGAGGTCATGGCCGAGTTCAACATTGAACGGGTCAAGCGCCGCTACTGTGCCACCGCCGACGAGCTGATCGAGCTCACCGACCGATTCGCTTCCCCCGCCGTGGGCATCTGCTGGGACTTCGGCCATGCCCACTCCATCCACAGGGATCACTGCGCCGCACTGCGCAAAGTGGGCAGCCGCCTCAAGGCCACCCATGTACAGGATTGCCGCGGCGACCGTGACGCTCACCTTATCCCCTTCATTGGGGGCAACATCAAGTGGGAGCAGATCATGCCTACCCTGGTGGAGATCGGCTACACCGGGGACTTTGTGCTGGAGGCTCACCGCTTCACCCAGAACATTCCCGAAGCTCTGCGTCCTATGGCGGGCAAATTTGCCTACGCCATGGGGGAATACTGCCTGAGTCTGGCGAAATAAAGGAGACATGATGAGAAGACCTGTTATCGGCATCGCCACAGCGGCGGTGAAGGAGCTGAACATCTCCATCCGCGCCGCCTACCTGAATGCCGTGCTGGATCACGGCGGCATTCCCTGCCCGCTTCCCCCCACCGACGATCCTGCCCGGATCGCCGATCTCTGCGATTCCCTGGACGGCCTGCTTTTCTCGGGAGGCGTGGATGTGGATCCCGCCCACTACGGCGAGACC
>JAFTUB010000149.1 GCA_017466495.1 Clostridia bacterium | reverse complement strand
CGGAAGGAGGACAGGATATGCGCAAATAGCGTGCCGCACAGATGTGCGGCACGCTTTTGTCATCATATTTCGGTGATCCGAAACTTTTTCAAGAAATCTTTCCCCAGGTCTTCAGCAGCGCCGCAACGGCGGGGTGCAGATACGCCTCGGGAGAGCGGCCGTGGCGGAGAAGATCCCGCACCATAGTGGCGCTGATATGATCGTATGCCGAGTCAGCAGGAAGCAGGAGGGTCTCCACCGTAGGGGGCAGGCGGCGGTTGATGCGGGCGAGATTGTACTCATAGTCGAAGTCACCGGTGCCCCGCACGCCCTTCACCAGGGTGGTAGCGCCGATCCGCTGTGCCAGCTCCACCAACAGTCCGCTGTCGGAGATCACCTCCACGTTGGGGAGGTGCGAGAGGGACGCGGCAGCCAGGGCTTCCCGCTCCGCGAAGGTAAAGCAGCCTCCGCCGGTTCCGCTCTTCTCGCCGTTCACCATGACGGCTACCACCACCCGGTCAAACAGACGGGCGGCCCGCTCCACCAGGTCCACATGGCCGAGAGTAAAGGGGTCAAAGCTGCCGGGAATCAGCGCAATGCTCATGCCCTTCCCTCCCCTTCCTTGCCCCAGGCGGGGGTCAGCAGGGTCACATAGGCCACGCCATAGTGGGCAGTGCGCAGGACGGTATACTTTTCCGCAGTTGCGGCATCCATGCCCAAATCCTCGCTGCCGCTCTCGCAAACAATGAGTGCGCCGGGCTTCAGCAGTCGCTTCTCGGCCAGCAGGCGCAGAGCGCCGGGGAGTAGGTTATCGGCATAGGGGGGATCCAGGAACACGATATCATAGGTTTCGGTGCCTGCACGGTTGCGCAGGAAATCGGCGTAATCGGCGCAGACGATACGGCAGCGGTCCTCCAACCGTGTCTTCTGTGCGTTCTGCCGGATCACGGCGATGGGCGCCTTAGCCTGATCCACCAGGGTAGCAGACTCGGCACCGCGGCTGAGGGCTTCCAGCCCCATTTGTCCCGAACCGGCAAACAGATCCAGCACGCGCCGCCCCTCAATATCAAACTGAATCATGGAAAAGATGGCTTCCTTGGCGCGCTCGCTGGTGGGACGGGTCATGTCCCCTTCCAGGGTCGCCAGCTTTACACCTCTTGCACTTCCGGTAATAATTCGCATCATAATGTTATTCCTCTCTTTTCGAGATCATCTTTCTCGTTCTATCATACCATATTCTCCGGCGAAAGGCAAGACTATTCTTCCTCTCCTGCCGAAAAAAAGGCGGCAAAGGCATCGGCATCCCGACGGCTGACACCCGGACAGGCCGCCAGCACCTCGGGCGAGGCCTCGCGGATGGCGCGGATACTGCCGAAATGGGCCAGCAGACGTTTGGCTTTGGCGGGACCGATCCCGGGAATCTGCTCCAGGGTGGAGGTAGTGAGGGTCTTGCGCTTTGCCCCCTGCATCCGGGAAACGGTATAGCGGTGTACCTCCTCCTGGATGCGATAGACGAAACTGAAGACCGCCTGCTCTCGGGCGATGCTGATCTCGTCATGCTCATCACAGATGGCGCGGGTCTTGTGGAAGCTGTCCTTGACCATGCCGAAGACGGGGATATCCAGCCCCAGCTCCTCCAGCAGGTGCCGCACGGTGGAAACGTGGCCCCGGCCGCCGTCCAGCAGGATCAGGTCGGGCATCTCCCCGAAGCTTCCCTCTCCCAAATGTGCCAGGCGGCGGGAGAGGGCTTCCCGCATGGCGGCGTAGTCATCGGGGCCTTCATTGCCTCGGATGGTAAAGGTACGGTAATCCCGCCGGCGGAAGCCGCCGTTTGCCCACACCACCATACCCGCCGTGATGTGCTCACTGCCCAGATTGGAGATGTCATAGGCCTCAATGCGGTCGGGAATCACTTCAAGGGCAAGCATGGAAGCCAGCTTGATGAGGGTAGCATCGTCCCGCTCGGCCCGGCGGCGGTATTCTCTGACGTAATCGGCGGCGTTGGCTTCCACCATGACCACCAGCTTGTGCTTGTCTCCCCGCTCGGGAGTGTGCAGAGCGACCTTGCGACCGGCCAGCCCGCTGATATATTCGCCCAGCAGCGCGAGCTCCTCGGTTTCCAAGGAAAAGCCCACCAGGATTTCCCGGGGAATATACTCCCGCTGGCGATACAGATCGCACAGGAAGGACACAATGCCGCTCTCGTCAGCGATCTGTTCAGCGGCAAAAAGAAACTCCTCATGGTCGGTGACGCGGCCGGAGCGGACGTAGAACACCGACAGGCAGGAGTAAGCTTCATCCTGCCACAGGGCAATCACATCCTGGTCGGCATCGGGGGCGGCCACCACCTTCTGCCGCTCGTGGAGGCGATCCAAGGCGGCAATGCTGTCCCGCAGGCGGGCAGCGGCCTCAAAACGTTCCTCCTCGGCGGCGCGGAACATCTGTTCCTCCAGCTCCCGCCGTGCCGCTTTGTCGCTCCCGCGGAGAATATCCAGGGCACAGCGGATCATTCGTCCGTGCTCCTCACGGGAGATCTCCCCTGTGCACAGCCCGGCACACTGACCCATTTGGTAATAAAGGCAGGGGCGGTCGCGGCCGATATCCCGGGGGAAGCTGCGCTTGCAGGAGGGCAGTCCCAGGGTCTTCTGCAGCGTAGTAATTACCGAAAAGACGGTAGCGGTTCCCGAATAGGGGCCGAAATAGCGGGCTTTATCCTGGCTTCGGCGGCGGGTCATCACCAGGCGGGGGTAATCCTCACCCATGGTGACCTTAATATAGGGATATGACTTGGCATCCTTGAGGCGAATATTGTACTTGGGGGCATACTGCTTGATGAGGCTGTTCTCCAGGGTCAGTGCCTCGATCTCGGTGTCGGTGAGAATATATTCAAAGGATGCCACGCGGGAAACCATCCGTGCGGTTTTGGCATTTTTCTCCCCCAGCTGAAAATACTGGGACACCCGATTCTTCAAGCTGCGGGATTTTCCCACGTAGATCACTCGGTCAGCCTTATCCTTCATCAAGTATACCCCGGGCGAGCGCGGCAGGGCATTGGCCTTCTCCAACAGAGCTTCCCGTTTGGCGTTATCGGGCAGATTTACCGACATATACACATCTCCTTTCCCCAAGAATGCGGAGGGCGGGCGAACAGATCCGTTCGCCCGCCTGCCTGTATTTGATTGGAATGGTCAGGGCTCGGTTATTCGTTAAAGCCCGTGTTGATCAGGGCTGCAAGGCCCTCCAGTGCATCCGCTTCGTCAGCGCCGTCAGCGATCAGGGTGATGGTCATCCCCTTCACGATACCGAGGGAGAGAACCCCCAGCAGGCTTTTGGCGTTCACTCTGCGATCGTCCTTCTCCACCCAAATGGAGCTGCGGTAGGAGTTGGCCTTCTGGATAAAGAATGTTGCGGGTCTTGCGTGGAGACCAACATTATTGGTAATCTGTACGTTACGGGAAATCATACGTTTCGCTCCTGTCTCGATAAATTAAAGGCACGCAGGGCGTGGGGTGGCCACCGCGCAATTAGAGTAAGGTATACGTTCCTATCGTATATATTATATCAAAACACACGCACAAAAGCAAGAAAAACATCTGCGTTCTTTTTCTCAATTTTTGCCATATTCCGCTCAAGTTTTTTGCCGAATATCACAAAATTCTTTAATTTCCCGCCTTCAGAGGAGAAATCTCGGCAATAACAATGGAAACATCGATGCGGGGAGTCTGGACCGCATAAATCGCACCGGGGGCAAGGAAGGTATTGCCGTCCAGCATAAATCCGCGGTCGGTCATCATACCGGATACCAACAGTCTGCCCACCATGTCAATGCGGGAATTTTCGGGATAGTAAACCTGGCGAATATTTCCCGATAAATCGGTATAGATCATCTCACTGGGGGTAGTGGAATCAATCCCCAGTACCGTCCCCAACAGCTTTCCCTGGGTCTTCAGATAAACCGCATCCCCTTCGGAAAATGCATCCGCCGAGGTGTAGCGGACATTCTGCACCTCAAAGGTAATTTCATACTGGCCGAGCTCATGCTCAACACCGTACTGTTCACCGAAATTGTATCGCAAATAGATTCCGGCAATGCAGGCAAGGATTGCCACAATGATCACCAGATCGACCACATTAAAGCGCACACGGGAATCGGATTTCCGTCCCTTTTTCTGCTCAGTCTGTGCCATAATTTTTTCCGTCCTTTCTTCCGAAGTGCCCGGGTCAGGATTGTGCCTGCACGCCGATGCAGTAGCCGCTGCCCAAAAATTGAGGCAGCTGCAGATGGTGCAGCACACCGATGGCCAGGCGGTAGCCGTCAATGGAATAACCCAGCCCACCCAGCACTGCGTCACTGGCTACCGTGAGCAGAACGGTGGTCTGTCCGGGATAGGCCTTCTCTTCGATCACACCGGTTTCCTGATTCAGCGTAAACTCGGTATGGGGCAGTGCTTCCACTGCAGCCACGGTACCGATGGTTTTCTTGGTTACCGAATCGATTACCGTGTCGCCAACGTGGATGTTATTGGCATAGACATCCTTCAACCCCTTCAGCTCAACGGTAAAGGTAACGGGCACCGTTGCTTCGGCAGAGTTGGGAGTCTTCTCTGCCGCGATGAAGTAAATGCCAACACCGATCACGGCAAGGAGGACCAAAATAATGATCCCATCCAGCACGGTAAAGCGCCGGCTGCGGTTTTCTTTTTTCTGTTTCATGAAAATAAATCCTTTCTTTCGTCGCACCGATTCAGCGTCCATTCAGAGGCAGGTCAAGGGTTGCCCGTGTCATATCTGCCTGTGCTGCAAGGTTGGCATGGTCGCGGTTCAATTCACTGTGCCCTACGCGGATATAGGCCGATGTGAGGGCAAGCACAAACCAGAAGATAAAATACACGCGATAATTATACCAGATATAATCGGTCATCCCCTGAGCAAGCGCTGCAACGATCCCGGCAAAGCCGCCCACCGCCATCAGTCTGGTCTCTCTGTCGCGGCCACAGCTGTTGTAGGTAAGGCTGCTTTGGGCAAACAAGAAGAGTACTGCAAGAAAAAGGAGCAAACCGATGATTCCCAGCTCGATCTGAATCTGCAGGAAGAGATTATGGCTGTGGGGGGCGGCCTCGATCCCGGCCAGGCTGTACATAGGGTAGACCTGACGGAAGGCATTCTCTCCCACGCCGATACCGGAGGTAAAGAAGTCCCCCGCCATCTTCAGGGATGCACGCCAGATTGAAACACGATAGCTGGTGGAAGAATCGGCGACATTGCCGATACTGGTGAAACGGCTGATGATGTTCTCCGGCAAAATAAAGGGCAGGAAGGGGATTCCGAACAGCCCCAGCAGAAGCACACCCAGCGTCCGCCGATTCCACATCAGAAGGAAGACCAGCATGCCGATAATCAAGCCCAGCCAGGCCCCGCGGGACCAGGTGAACACCAGGCAGAGGCCAAAGGCAAGGACCATCAGCCCGGTGCCGTAGCGGCCGTTTCTGGTCTTTGCGCAAAGGAATGCAGCGAAGGCCAAGGGGAAAAGCATAATGAGATAGTTGGCCAGCATATTGGGATTCTCAAACATGGAAACGACACGGCCGCGGATATCCTCAAACATGGTTTCGTCCAGCCATGTGGTATTGGCCACACCGAAATAATTCTGGTAGATTCCGTACAGCGCCGCGCCGAAGCCCGACACCAGCAGCGTTCCACAGCAGCGGCGGAGCCATGCACGGGTTCGCATGAGGTTGACCACCAGAAAGTAACCCAACAGGAAGCAAACATAAATGGCGGTAGTCTTGAGGGAACCGCTTCCGCTGAAGGACACAAGTCCGCCGAAGAAGAACGCCACCGCGAACAGCAGAACAGCAACGTCCAGCAATTCAAGGCGGAAGACTCGCTTTCCCCGCAGGAGTTTAACCCCATAGCTGAAGGTGGTCAGCAGAACCATCCCTGCCAGGGTGATGGATGGATGCGGCAGAACCACGAGGTAAGGCAGAAGCGCAACCATGGACAGCACACCAACCTCGGGAAAAGCCATGACCAGCATGACTGCAAGCACCGCGGCCATTGCGCCCAGCACCAGTGCAACGGGGACAAAGTAGGTCAGCACGCCGATGCCAAGGCCAAGCAGGAAGGCCACCGCATAGCGTCCGTTCCGTGCACCGTGGCGCATTTCCAGCAGTTCACGCGGAATTCCCGCCACCGACAGCAGAAGGGGACGGAAAATTGCACTGCCAAGGAGAGCATCAGCCAAGGACTGGCGGGAAATCAGCAAAGGCAGGGCGGCAAGAAGCATCACCAGCCCGATTATAAAGGAGCCGTCTTCCACCCCACCGGTATTCAGCGCATAGCGTTTAATCAGACAGATCAGCGCTGCATACACGCCAAAGGAGGAGAAAAACAGGCCGTAGGTGCGCAGAGAGCAGGTGAGCAAATAGTCGGTCAATCGGGAAAGGAGTCCCGTAAAATGGCTGTTCTCAAAGCTGCGGGCGGCGGCCAGCCGAAGTCTGGACAAAAAACCGCCGCGCCGCTGGGCCGGGGCAACCCGGGAACCGATCGCCCCCTGAGCAAACAGCTCATCCTCGCGGAAATACGCGGTGAACAGCCGTCCGAAGAAACCTTCACGCAGCGAGCGGTAGATCCACGCCGCAGCCCGGTCAAAGGCGGACAGGATCAGGCTTGTCTGCAGCAGCTGCAGCATCTTTTGGCGCATGAAGTCACCTTCCTTTTTTCTCATGATCGGGAAAAACGTTCTCCAGCAGATCGGGGCGCAGGCGCTGGGTCAGCTCCATAGAGCGAGCCAGCCGCCAGGCGTCGATCTTTTCATGGTGTCCCGAGAGCAGGACCTCGGGCACCGGAACCCCGTGGAATACCGCAGGGCGGGTATACTGCGGGTACTCCAGAAGCCCGCAGGCAATGCTTTCACTTTCGTAGCAGACGGCTTCGGGCAGGACGCCCTCCACCATACGGGCGACGCAATCCACCAGCACGCAGGCGGGCAGCTCCCCCCCGGTGAGTACATAATCGCCGATGGAAATCTCCTCGTCCACAATCTCGTCCAGCACGCGCTGGTCGCTGCCCTCGTAGTGGCCGCAGAGCAGGATCAGCTGGTCATAGTCCAACAGAGATTTGGCGTAATCCTGGGTCAGCACCCTTCCCTTCGGAGACAGGTACACGGTACGGCGCCTGGGAGCCCCTTCACCGGTCCAGGCCGCATCGGCCATGGCGCA
Source organism: Clostridia bacterium (assembly GCA_017466495.1). Taxonomy (GTDB): domain Bacteria; phylum Bacillota; class Clostridia; order Oscillospirales; family CAG-272; genus SIG693. The sequence goes on along the minus strand of JAFTUB010000149.1, from coordinate 1,387 downwards.
AACCGCCGCATGACAGTCATACACCGGCGGGGCGGCCATGAGCATCCCCCGGCCGCCGCCGTAGGGGGTGTCATCCACCCGATGATGCTTGTCGGTGGAGTAATCCCGGCTATTGTGGGCCTCCACGGTGATGCAGCCGCTTTTCTGTGCGCGGCCGATGATGCTTTCTCCCAAAATGCGGGTAACCATTTCGGGGAAAAGGGTAAGAATATCAAAACGCATAGGCATCAGTCAAGCATCCCGGGAATGGGGGATACGAAGATCCCTTCATCCAGATCGATCCGACGGACAAACTCCTCCACTGCGGGCACCATCCGCTCGCCGTTGGGGGTGTCCACAACGTAGATATCCTGTGCGCCGCGGTTGATCACATCGGTCAAGATGCCGTAGATCTCGCCGCTCTCGGCCTTCTTCACAGGCAGGCCGATGAGGTCAGCAATGAAAAATCCCTCGCCGGGATCCAAGTCCTCGCGGGCGGCGTAAACCACCGTTCCCTTCAGGGGCATGGCGGAATCCAAATCCTCGATCCCCTCCACGTCGACCAGCACAAACTGCTTGAACACCGAGGTGCGGCGGACGTTCAGGGGCAGAAATTCCTCCCCCTTCTTCCGCCAGATTCGGGGAAGGCCGGCCAAAATGGCAGGGGTATCGCACCAGCTCTCCAGCTTCAGCGTACCTCTGACCCCATGGGTGTTGATGATTTTTCCGCATTCAAGATAGGGCTGTCTGCTCATAACTCTCCTCTTATTATACGCATAATTATCCGTCTACTATTATAGCACAATCCCGGAACAATATCAAGCAGAATTTTCCGAGGGAGGAATATTTCCACAAAAGAGGAATCCTCCGACGGTCTCGAGGGGCACATGGATTATTCCTTGCGCCAAAGCGATACAGCAAGCCTCGTTTTGTGCTGCCGGATAAGAAAAGCTTGAATAAAGCACCGTTTTGTGTTATCATAAAGCCAAACAACCAACAGTTGAGTGAAAAATCTCCGTTTAGTTGAGTAAATTCGGCCTGATTCAACTGTTATTCTCTTCACTCAGCAACCCTGCCATGGTATAATTTAGCCATCAAACGAAAGGAGTTTTGATGATGAACACAACCTTAGGACAAAGAATTGCAGCCCTCCGCCGCGAAATGAGCCTGAAGCAGGCTGAGCTTGCCGAACAGCTTGGCGTAAGTCCTCAGGCCGTCAGCAAATGGGAAAACGAGATTTCCCATAGTTAAAGATACCACATCAAACCCCACGCTTACATTACTTCCATAACATCAAATTATGGAGGTAAAACCTTATGAAACGCCTTATATCTTGCGAATATAACTTCGATAACTGCTGTGTGGAATTGAAATTCACCGATGGCAGCATGATTGCGATTGATACCAT
>JAFTUB010000148.1 GCA_017466495.1 Clostridia bacterium | reverse complement strand
CCGCCCTCGGAGAAGGCAGACTGGCTGCGGCCGTAAACGATCTGCAGGAAGAGCTCACGCATCGCGGTGTTTATGGCATCGCACACCAGGTCGGTGTTCAGTGCCTCAAGCAGAGTCTTGCCGGGGAGGATCTCTGCGGCCATGGCGGCAGAGTGGGTCATACCCGAGCAGCCGATGGTCTCAACGAGAGCTTCCTCGATGATACCGTTCTTGACGTTCAGGGACAGCTTGCAGGCGCCCTGCTGGGGAGCACACCAGCCCACACCGTGGGTGTAAGCGGAAATATCGGTAATCTCTTTTGCCTGAACCCACTTACCTTCTTCCGGAATGGGAGCGGGACCGTGGTTGGGGCCTTTTGCAACCGTACACATTTTCGCGACTTCAGCGCTCATTGCGTACTCGCAGGAAAATTCGTTGCTCATGATTATATCTCCTTTGATAAAATAATAAACAGTGGATGTACCGGGGAAATCTTACTTAATGATCTCGCCGTAGCACTTACCGAATGCGCAGGCAGCATTTGCCTCGTCGGTGTCGATGTGCATGGCAGCAGCGAACTTCTCGCTGACGCGGACCACGACATCGTCAAATACCAGGGAACGGGCGGAATCAATCTTCACCTTAACGATCTGCTTGTCGGCAACGCCGAAAGCCTCGGCATCAGCGGGAGTGAAGTGGATGTGACGCTTTGCGGCGATGACGCCCTCAGCGATCTCAACCTCACCGCAGGGGCCGACGATCTTGCAGCCGGCGGAACCGGCGATGTCACCGCTCTCGCGAACGGGAGCATCAACACCCAGGGTACGGGCATCGCTCAGGGATACCTCAACCTGGGTAGCGGGACGGGCGGGGCCGAGGATGATGACATTGGGGATGGACTTCTTGGGGCCAACGAGGGTAACACGCTCTTCGCAGGCGAACTGACCGGGCTGGCTCAGATCCTTCTTGTGGGTCAGGGTAGCGCCCTTACCGAAGAGGATCTCGATGTGTTCTGCCGACAGATGGACGTGGCGGGCAGAGGTTTCAACCAAAACTTTGTTTTCCATGGTAAATATACTCCTTTTTGGGAAATAAATTTCATTCCGTATCATTATACCACAAATTTCGCGCGGTGTAAATGGTATGGAGGAAATTTTTCCGGGAAAGGAATGTTTTTTCCTTGGGCAGGAGAGAAAAATGGACAAAAAATGACAAGAACGGGTGAAAAAACGCATTCGGTTGACTTCGAATGATGTATCCGATATAATGAAAACAGGCAATTTTTGCCGAAATATTTGTCTGTGGAGGTAGCCATGTCTTCTGTGATTTCTTTGATTGGCATTTTGGTGGGACTTTGTCTGCTGATCTGCCTTGCCTATCGGGGACACTCCATCATTTGGGTGGCACCGATCTGTGCCGTGGTGGTTGCTGTTTTCGGCGGCCTGAATATTCTTGACGCTTACCTGGGAGACTATCTCAAGGGAGCGGCAGACTACATTATTTCCTGGTTCCCGGCTTTTTTCCTGGGTGCCATTTACGGCAAGCTGATGGATGCCACCGGATCTGCGCGGTCGTTGGCCAATAAGCTGGTATCCCTCATCGGCCCGAGATTTGCCCTGCTGGCGGTGATTATTCCCTGTCTGCTCATGACCTACGGCGGGATTTCTCTGTTCGTGGTGGTATTTGTGATCTATCCCATGGGCTATGCCATCTACCGCGAGGCCGATCTGCCCCGGACCCTGCTGCCCGGCGCCATTGCCTACGGTGCCTTCGGCATTACCATGACGGCAATTCCCGGCTCCCCCCAGATTCAGAATCTGATTCCCACCAATTATTATGGAACCGATGCCATGGCCGCACCTCTGCTGAGCCTTGTGGCGGCAATTCTGATCGCCGTTCCGGGGTATATCTACCTGGAGTGGCGCATTCGCTGCGCGCGGAAGAATGGGCTTCACTTTACGGAGGACGAAAAGCATACCGACCGCAGCTTCGATGCCGACGCACTGCCGTCCTGGCATTGGCTGAGCGGACTTCTGCCCCTGGTTGTGGTGGTGCTGATGCTCAATGTCCTGCCCAAGCTACTGAAGCAGGCGGAGATCGTGGAATGGTCGTCGAGTCAGGCGATTGTAGTGGCTCTGCTGGGGGGCATTTTCATGACCTGTCTGATGAATCTGAAGCAGCTGAAGGCGCTCCTCCCCGCTATCAATGAAGGGGCAAACGGGTCGCTGAGCGCCATCATGAACACTGCCTGTGCGGTGGGATTCGGCTCGGTGGTCAAGGTGGTGCCCGGTTTCCTTCTGCTGAAGTCTGCCATGCTCAATATGCCCGGCTCCATCCTCTTCTCGGAGGCGGTGGCGGTGAACGTGCTGGCAGGTGCCACCGGCTCGGCTTCGGGCGGGATGTCCATTGCCCTTGAGGCCCTGGCGCCCCAGTACCTGGCCAAGGCGGCGGAGATCGGCATGAATCCCGAGTACCTGCACCGCATTGCTTCCCTGGCATCCGGCGGCCTGGACACCCTGCCCCACAACGGCGCCGTGCTTACGCTGCTTGCCGTTTCCCATTGCAGCCATAAGGAGTCCTATTTGGATGTCTGCGTGACCTCCTGCATTATTCCCGTGATCGTGTCCCTGCTTCTTGCGCTGGTTTGGGGCATTTTCATCTGATCTCTTGCCCATCGATGCATAAACCGAAGAATTATCGGCCATCCTAAAGCAAACGGCGCGGCCTGCCGGCACGCCGTAAATCAAAGAGGAGGCATGAGTTTATGCTGATGGATCGGATTTCCCTTCTGCTGGTGATCGTGGGCGCGCTGAACTGGGGCAGCATCGGTTTGTTCAAGTTCGACCTGGTGGCCTGGATTTTCGGCAGCCAGGCGGCCCTTGGCAGCCGCATTGTATATACCGCGGTGGCATTGGCGGGACTGTGGTGCATTTCGCTGCTTTTCCGTTCCCGCGAAGAAGAGATGGATATGTAAGGGATCGAAGCAAAAAGAGGGTCGGCACTTGCGTGCCGACCCTCTTGCTTTGCGGCGGACAGGGGTGAGGGCAGACGGGACAGGCCGCGCTTTTGGGGAAGGAGACTTTTTTCGCAGGGAAAGACGGTGCGGCCTGCTTTTTTTTGCCAAAGCACTTGACGGGAGAGGGAAAAAGGAGTATAATATCTCTATATTGTCGCTTTACCATGCGAAAATCTTAAGTGATCTACATACGGAGGTTTTATGATGAACAGAGTCTACAATTTTTCTGCAGGTCCCTCTATGCTCCCCCTGTCGGTACTGGAAAAGGCAGCATCCGAGCTTGTCTGCTACGGAGAGAGCGGAATGTCGGTTATGGAGATGAGTCATCGATCTCCTGATTATGATGCGATCATCAAGGATGCTGAGGCCAAGCTCCGTCAGCTCATGAACATTCCCGACAATTACAAGGTACTCTTCCTGCAGGGCGGCGCGTCCACCCAGTTTGCGGCAGTGCCCCTGAACCTGCTCTCTGAGGGCGGCTGCGCTGACTACATTGTGTCCGGCCAGTTCTCGGGCAAGGCATACACCGAGGCGCAGAAGTACGGTGACGTGAAGATCGCCGCTACCTCCAAGCCCGACAACTTTACCTACATCCCTGCCACCACCCGCGAGTCCTTCCGTGCAAACGCTGACTATGTGCACGTTTGCTTCAATAATACCATCTACGGTACCAAGGTCCCCGAGATCCCCGACACCGGTGACATTCCCCTGGTAGCCGATATGTCCTCCTGCATCATTTCCGAGCCGGTTGACGTGTCCAAGTTCGGTGTGATCTACGCCGGTGCACAGAAGAACATGGCGCCCGCCGGTCTGACCATTGTCATCGTCCGCGAGGATCTGCTGGGCCGTGCACGCCCCGAGACTCCCTCCATGCTGGACTGGAAGCTGATGGCTGACAACGACTCCATGTACAACACGCCTCCTTGCTATGCGATCTACATGGCAAAGCTGGTTTACGAGTGGATTCTTGACATGGGTGGGCTTGAGGAGATGAAGGCCCGCAACGTGCGCAAGGCTGCACTGCTGTATGATTATCTCGACAGCCAGGATTACTACATTGCACCCGTCAAGAAGGAAAGCCGTTCCATGATGAACGTGACCTTCGTGACCGGAGACGCTGACCTGGACAAGAAGTTCGCATCTGAGGCTTCCAAGGCCGGTCTGAAGAACCTGAAGGGCCACCGCTCCGTGGGCGGTATGCGCGCCTCCATCTACAATGCGATGCCCGAAGAGGGTGTGGCTGCGCTGGTGGAGTTCATGAAGAAGTTTGCCGCCGAGAATCCCAAGGCGTAAAGACCGTGGGGCGCTGCCCCACACCCCGCCGGGGGGCTTCTTGAAAGAAGCCCCCCGGACCCCCCAAGACCTTTCAATAATGAGGTATACAATGCTGATGAATATTCAGCTGCTGAATAAGATTGCGGCGGTGGGGACTGACAAGTTCGACCGCGCCGTTTACCATGTGGGTGCTGAGGTAGAGGCACCTGATGCGATTATGGTACGCTCGGCTGCCATGCACGAGATGACCTTCGGTGAGAATATGCTGGCCATCGCGCGCTGCGGTGCGGGTGTGAACAATATCCCCGTTGACCGCTGCAGCGAGGAGGGCATTGTGGTGTTCAACACCCCCGGCGCCAATGCAAACGGCGTGAAGGAGCTGGCCATTGCCGCTCTGCTGCTGGCTTCCCGCGATATCGTGGGAGGTATTGCATGGGCAAATACGCTTGCCGGGACTGAGGGCGTTGCCAAGGCCGTTGAGGCCGGCAAGTCCAAGTTCGCCGGCTGCGAGCTGGCGGGCAAGACCCTGGGCGTCATCGGCCTGGGTGCCATCGGCGGTATGGTGGCCAACACCGCAACCCACCTGGGGATGTCGGTCATCGGCTGCGACCCCTACCTGACGGTAGAGGCAGCCTGGAGCCTGCGCAACAGCATCAAGCACGCCAACACCTATGAGGATATTTACCGTGATTCCGATTACATCACCCTTCACGTTCCCGCAACTCCCCAGACCAAGAAGATGATCAACGCCGAGACCATCGCCATGATGAAGGACGGCGCACGTCTGATCAACCTCTCCCGTGCCGATCTGGTGGATGCCGATGCCGTGAAGGCTGCCCTGGCCTCCGGTAAGCTGGCGGCTTACGTCACCGACTTCCCCACCGAGGAAACGGTGAACGTGCCCGGCATCATCACCATCCCGCACCTTGGCGCATCCACCGCCGAGAGCGAGGACAACTGCGCTGTGATGGCCGCCCTTCAGCTGGACGATTACCTGCAGAACGGCAACATCAAGAACAGCGTGAACTTCCCCAATGTGTCCATGCCCCGCACCCCCGGCACCCGCATTTGCGTGATGCACGAGAACATCCCCGCTATCCTGTCCAAGATCTCGGGTGTTATGGGCGACCTGCACATCAACATTGACAACATGATCAACAAGTCCAAGGGCAACAATGCCTACACCATGCTGGATGTCAACGGCGAGGTTCCCGCCGATGCTGTGGCGAAGCTCCACACCATCGAGGGTGTCGGCCGCATCCGCGTGATCGCGTAAGGCTGTCCGAGAAAAAGGGACGGTGTGACGAAAGTCACACCGTCCCTTTTTCGTGCAGGTTCGCAGTTATTCGGTCAGCTGTGCGGGGTCGAGGGCGTAAATGCGGCCCGGCTCTCCTTTGGGCGACTGGGTGTTGATGAGCAGCTGTTCGCCGTAGAAGGCGCAGCATTCGATTTCGATATGTCCGAAGGGGGTGGCAGAGAGATCGGCGCGGGCGGCGATTTTCTCTTCCTTCAAATCGAACACCCGCAGACCGATGGGACATCCGTTTTTGGCAAAGCCGAAGGTGTAGTAGATCCGTCCGTCGTGCACGGTGCCGCCCTGGGTGGCATAAATGTCGTAGGGTACCTGGAACTGACCGATAATGTCGGCGGGGTTGAGGGTGACGGCCATGTGGTCGGGGGTGACCTCGGGCAGGCGGAAGCGGGTGATGATATAGTTGTTTTCGGCTTCGAGATGGGCGAACTCCCGCGTGGTGCGGTAGCGGGCGGAGAGCAGAATATATTCGCTGCGATCCATGTCTACCAGGGAAGCGGGCCAGCCCCATCCGGGGGACTGCCAGGGGGTATCTTCGATGCCGTCGTTTCGGTAGTAGATGGACTGTACCGGGCGGGTAGAGAAGTGGGGGCTCCCGCTGCTGTCGCGGGAGATGTCCAAAGCCTCCACCGCGCAGTAGGCGATCCAGCCTCGCTCGTCGGCATCGCCGCTGTTCCCGGCGGTGATGTACATCAGCGGAGCACCATCCGGGGTTCTGCCGAACATCAGATCATTGGCGTGGTTGGCATAGCGCCGATCCTCCTGTCCGTCGTGGTAGGAGGCAAGACGGAAGACCTCGATGGGGGAGGGATTTCGGGTGAGGAGATCGTAGACCGCGCAGATTCCCGTGTGGAACAGGACAAAGCCCCAATTCTCCCACACCGAAAAGCCCTGCACGGAACGGCGCGCGCCGAAGACGCGCTCGGTGGGATTCTCAAATTCCATGAACAGCTCAGTTTGGGGAAACAGCATGGCAGACTCCTTTCCCGGCTCAAATGCAGCCGACATTGCGGACCGGAGCGGGATTGGCATGGTTGGCGGCGATGAAGTCCTCGTCCAGCATCACGCCCTGGGCGCGGAGAAGGTCCCGCAGAGAGGCGGTGTTCAGCTCACGCAGGTCGGTGCCGGCCCCTGCGGCCATGGCGGCGGCAGTTCCTGCCGCCTGCCCGATCCCCATGCAGGGGGGCATCACGCGGATCGCGCCGGCGGCATCGCTTTCGGCCGAGATGCAGCGACCGGCCACCAGCAGATTGGAAAGATTGACCGCGGCCATGGTGCCGTAGGGAACGCCGTAGCAGTGGTCGGGGGGCAGGGTGATGTATTCGTTGGAGCGGGGGCCGTAGCGGCCGTGCACATCAATGGCGTTGGCGGCGATCATAATGGCATCGTCGGGGACGCGGCAGGCAAGAACATCCTCAGTGGTGAGGGTGCGGATGCCGGCAATGTGGCGGGTTTCGCGGATGCCCAGGGTGGCGCCGGACTGCAGAAGCCGGGCATTGGCAAAGCCGGGGACATATTTGACCAAGAAGCGGAAGATCTCCTCCACCTGTTCACGGCCGATGATCTCGCCCCGGGTGAGGCTGGCCGAATCGGTGCCGTCAACTCCCATGATGCGGGAGGTGTTGATGCTCCACTCGTCTTCGTCTACACCCCGGAAGAGGCCGATGGAAACCCGGTCCAGGGTCCAGTCGCCGGCCTGGCGTGCCTTTTCCACCCACCAGTGCAGGGAGCGGTAGTTGACACCGTCCTTTCGGAAGAAATTGTCGCGGTTGGCGGCAATGTCCCCATCCACCTGTGCCAGATCCACCCCGCCCACCCGGAAAAACATGGTGGCGGGCTGGATGCGGCCGGCACCGTTGCCCAGCACATAGGGAACTCCTGCCGCGGCGGCACAGTCCCCGTCCCCTGAGCAGTCCACGACGGTTTTTGCGGAAATGGCGTGCAGGCCGTCCTTCATGGAAACGATGACCCGATCAATGCGGTCGCCTGCGGTAATGGCGTCAATAAAGGTGGTGTGGTAGAGGATGCGCACCCCGCTCTCGGTGAGCATTTGGTCGGCGATGCGCTTCAGCGACTCCACGCGGAAAGGGGTGACATGGTTGTGTCCGTTGGTGATGTAGGAGGTGAAGGAGGAGGGGGAGTTGACCCGGGAGGGATGAATCGCGCCGCCCACTGCCACCAGGCGGTCAATGATCTCCTCAAAGAGGCCGCGGATGAGCATGGTGGTGCCGCCGCTGTCGTAGCAGGTCATGAACGGGGCCACCAGGCCTGCGGCAGCCATTCCGCCGCAGTATCCGTTCTGCTCAATGAGCAGGGTATCCGCGCCGTTCCGTGCCGCGGCAATGGCGGCGCAAAGTCCGGCGGGGCCGCCGCCGATGACCAACACATCCGCCGTCAGATCGGCGGGAATCGATTTCTGATACATGAATTGTCCCATAGGTTCCTCCGCATACAGATTTGCGGGAAAGAGATTTCCCGCCATAGCTTTATTATAGCACAGCCGACGGCCAAAGAAAAGTATTTTGGAGGAAAATAGTGGGACAAAACGGGAGATTTTGGGGATGATTTCCGCCGTCACCTTCCCGCCTTTTGTCGAATATACTGGGGGTAGCGCAGATGCGCGAATTGCTGAGAATAAAGGTGTAAGCTTATGGAATATCGTTTGTGTGACCTGGCCCCCGGGCAGTGGGGCAGGGTATCGGAGCTGCGGGGGACAGGAGGGATGCGCCGCCGTCTGCTGGATTTGGGGCTTGTTCCCGGTGCCGAGGTGCGCTGTATGGGGCGAAGCCCGGCGGGGGATCCCGCGGCCTATCTCATCTGCGGGGCGGTGATCGCCATCCGCTGTGCTGATGGGGCAGATGTGGTGCTGGGGGAGGTGTGGGAAGATGGCTGAGCGGGTGATTGCCCTGGCGGGCAACCCCAATGTGGGAAAATCCACGGTGTTCAACAGCCTGACGGGGATGCGGCGGCACACGGGAAACTGGTCGGGGAAGACGGTGGATACCGCCGCAGGCCGCTTCCGTCGGGGGGAGAACGAATACATTCTGGTGGATCTGCCCGGCACCTACTCCCTGCTGACCCATTCGGCGGAGGAAGAGGTGGCGAGAGATTTTCTGGGGGGCGATGACCCCGACGGCGTGGTGATCGTGTGCGACGCCGCCTGCCTGGGACGGAATCTCAATCTTGCCCTGCAGGTGCTGGAGATGGCGCCTCACCGTCCCACGGTGCTCTGCGTGAATCTGATGGACGAAGCCGAGGCAAAGGGGATCAAGCTTGATCTGGATGCCCTGTCCTCTGCCCTCGGGGTCACCGTGGTTGGGATGTCGGCTCGCCGTCGGGGTGAGGCGGCGCGGTTGGGGGCTGCGCTGGACCGCGCCTTTGCAGCGCCCACCGATCTTCCCGTTCCCCTCTGCTATGCCCCCGAAATCGAGTCGGCCATTGCGGCTCGGGGCGGGGAGCGGTGGCGCGCCCTGCAGCACCTCAGCGAAGATCCCGCCATGGTCGACGGGATCGTATCGACCCTTCACGCCCGGGCCTGCGAGATCGCATCGGCGGCGGTTTCGGCCGAGGGGGGAACGGCCTGCGGCTACACCGCTGCCGATGCCCGCCGGGATCGGATTCTCACCGGGCGGCGCACGGCCTACCCCATTATGCTGGTACTTCTCTTCTTCATCCTTTGGCTCACGGTGGAGGGGGCGAATTACCCCTCGGCCTGGCTCGGTGCGCTGTTTGGCCGGGCCGAGTCCGGTCTGCTTGGGCTGATGGAGGCCTGGGGTGCGCCGGCCTGGCTGACGGGGGTGCTGGTGGAGGGGGTATGGCGGACGCTGGGGCGGGTGGTATCGGTGATGCTTCCCCCCATGCTGATTTTCTTTCCCCTCTTCACCCTCATGGAGGATGCAGGCTATCTCCCCCGCATTGCCTACAATCTTGACCGTCCCTTCCGGGCCTGCCGCGCCTGCGGCAAGCAGGCCCTGTGTATGTGCATGGGCTTCGGGTGCAATGCCGTGGGGGTGGTGGGATGCCGTATCATCGACTCCCGGCGCGAGCGGCTGCTGGCGGTGCTGACCAACAGCTTTGTCCCCTGCAACGGGCGGTTTCCCACCCTCATTGCCCTGATTGTGATCTTTTTCGCGGGAAACGGCGGCGGAGCGGTGTCGGCGCTGCTTTTGCTGGGGCTGATTTTGGTGGCGGTGGCCGTTTCCTTTGGGGTGACCTGGCTTCTCTCCCACACCCTGCTCCGGGGAATGCCCTCGGCCTTCACCCTGGAGATGCCCCCCTTCCGCCGCCCCCGGGTGGGGCGGGTACTGGTGAGCGCGGTGGTGGACCGCACTCTCTTTGTGCTTGGCCGCGCCGCCGCAGTGGCGGCACCGGCGGGGTTGGTGATCTGGGGTATGGCCAATGTCACGGTGGGGGAAATGAGCCTGCTTGGCTGGGGAGCCGCGGCGCTTGAACCTCTGGGGCGGCTGATGGGCATGGACGGGGCGATCCTGTTGGCCTTCATCCTGGGACTGCCGGCTAACGAGATCGTGCGGCCCATCGTGCTGATGATCTACCCCGCAGGCGGCAGCCTGGGGGAGGTGGGTTCTTCGGCGGCGCTGGGGGAGATCCTTGTGGCCAACGGCTGGGACGGAGGCAGGGCGGCCTGCGTGCTGATCTTCACCCTCTTCCATTGGCCCTGCTCCACCACCCTGCTCACGGTGAAGCGGGAAACGGGGAGTGCCGCCCTGGCCGCCCTGGCCGCGCTGCTCCCCACAGCGGTGGGAGTTCTGCTGTGTATTGTGGTAAACGTAATCCGGGGGAGCCTTTTGTAAAAGGCTCTCCCGGGCCCCCGCGAAAACTTTCCGGCACGCCATTTTTTAAAGTTTTTGCAGGGGGTGTGTGGGACGCTTTTTTCAAAAAGCGTCCCCCACATTAATTTATAAAAACAATTCCAGTACAAACACCACGGCGCAGCAGATCACCGACACCTGGAGAAGGCTTCGGCCAAACCATGCGGCGGCGATACCGGCCAGCAGGGCCGCCAGCCCCGAGATGGGGGACGCGGTGGCCGAGAGGATGGCGGGGAAGGTCATCACCGCAAGGGTAACATAGGGGACATAGTAGAGGAAGGAGCGGATGAAGCGGTTTTTGATCTCCCGGCGAATGAGGGTGAGGGGCAGGACGCGGACCAGGTAGGTCACGCCGGCCATGACCAGGATGTAGAGGTAGGTGTTATGTTCCATCACGCGCCCTCCTTGTCCTCGGCTTCGTCACGGACGGGGCGAAGGAGCGCGGCACCTGCCGACAGCAGAACGGTGAGCAGAATGATGCGGACACCCTCGGACAGCTCGGACAGCAGGGGCAGGGCGGCGAAGAGGGCCGAGGCGGCCATGGACACCACGATCAGCCCGCAGAGGAAGCGGTTCTTCCGGGCAGGGGGAACGATGATGGCCAGGAACATTCCGTAGAGACCCACCGACAGGGCATACACCGCCCGGTCGGGGAGAATGTTGCCTACCAGAACACCCAGGGCACTGCCCACCGTCCAGCCGGCCACGGCAACGCCGAAGGCACCGTAGCTGTACCAGGGAGAGAGGTACCCCTCCTGGGCCATGGAAATGCCGAAAACCTCGTCGGTGAGACCGTAGCCGATGAGCATCCGAGGGAGGAAGGAGGTGTCGGGGGCGAGCTTTTGGCTGAGGGCGCAGGACATGAGCAGGTAGCGGGCGTTCACCACCACCTCCATGATGGCAACCTCAAGGTAGGTCGCCCGGGCGGCGATGAGGGTCAGCCCCGCATATTCGCCGGCGGAGGCGTGATTGGTGAAGCTGGTCAGCGCGGCCTGGAAGGCGTTCAGCCCGGCGTTGCGGGCGGCAATGCCCAGGGTGAAAGCGACGGCGAGATAGCCCAGCATGATGGGAATTCCGTCCCGCATTCCCCGCCGCAGAGAGGTTTTGATGGGAAAATTCATGGTTGTCTCCGAAGTGAAAAATTCTCCCATTATTGTACCGCAAAAGCGGGAAATAGTCAAGGGGGAGAATTGGGGCGCCGCCCCAAGCCCCGCTTAAGGGCCTTTTTGAAAAAAGGCCCTTAAGGATCCCCAAAAACTTCCCACAAAAGGCATGACCTTTGTGCGCATCAAATTTGATTGGCACAAAGGTCATTCTTTTTTATGAAAGTTTTTGGGGGTCGAGGGGACTTTTTTCAAAAAGTCCCCTCGTGGGGTGTGGGGCTAAGCCCCACGACCTTCAACCGTCCATCCGCCACATCCACCGTCAGCGTGGTGTCGGGGGCGAGGTCCTCGCCGATGATCTTGCGGGCCAGGAGAGTCTCGATCTTCGACTGGATGAATCTCTTCAGCGGCCGCGCTCCGTAGATGGGATCATAGGCGGTGTCGATGATGTGATCCCGTGCGGCATCGGTGATGGCCAGATCCAGCTGCTTTGCGGCCAGGCGGCGGCGCAGGTCTGCAATCTGCAGATCCACGATACCCCGGATGACCTCACGCCCAAGGGGTCGGTAGAAGACGATCTCATCCAGGCGGTTGAGGAACTCGGGCCGGAAAGCCCGCTTCAGCAGGGCGTTGACCCCCTCCCGGGCTTCGGCCGAGATCTCTCCGTCCCCGTTGATCCCCTCGAGGATCATATCCGAGCCCAGGTTGGAGGTGAGGATGAGAATGGTGTTCTTGAAGTCCACCGTGCGGCCCCGGCTGTCGGTGATGCGCCCGTCGTCCAGCACCTGAAGCAGGACGTTGAACACATCGGGGTGAGCCTTCTCGATCTCGTCGAAGAGCACCACCGCATAGGGACGGCGGCGAACCGCCTCGGTGAGCTGTCCCCCTTCGTCATAGCCCACATACCCGGGAGGCGCGCCGATGAGTCGGGAAACGGCGTGCTTTTCCATATATTCGCTCATGTCGATGCGGACCATGCTCTGTTCGTCATCAAACAGGGCGGCGGCAAGAGCCTTGGCCAGCTCGGTCTTGCCCACACCCGTGGGACCCAGGAACAGGAAGGAGCCGATGGGACGGCGGGGATCGTGGATCCCGGCGCGGGAGCGGAGAATGGCATCGCTGACCCGCTCCACCGCTTCGTCCTGCCCGATGACCCGCTCACGGAGCTTGTCGTCAAGGCCGAGCAGCTTCTCCCGCTCCCCCTCCATCAGCCGGGCCACGGGGATCCCCGTCCAGCGGGCGACCACCTGAGCGATCTCCTCCTCGGTGACCTTGTCCCGGAGCAGAGTGTTCTTTGCTTCGGCGGCCTCGGCGCGGGCTTCTTCCTCGGCCAGCTCAGCCTTGAGCTGGGGCAGACGGCCGTACTTCAGCTCGGCGGCGCGGGTGAGGTCGTAGCTGTTCTGCGCCTGCTCAATCTGGGCGTTCACCTGCTCGATCTCCTCGCGGATCTTCTGTACCTTGCCGATGGCCTCTTTTTCGTTGTCCCACTTTGCCTTCATGGCCGAGAAGCGTTCTCTCAGGTTGGCCAGCTCCTCCTCGATCTGCCGCAGGTGCTCGGCCGAGAGACGGTCGGTCTCCTTCTTGAGCGCGGCCTGCTCGATCTCCAGCTGCATGATCTTGTGGGAGAGCTCATCCATCTCGGCAGGCATGGATTCCATCTCGGTCTTGATCACGGCGCAGGCTTCGTCCACCAGGTCAATGGCCTTGTCGGGGAGGAAACGGTCGGCAATGTAGCGGGCCGAGAGGGTGGCAGCGGCGATCAGCGCACCGTCCTGAATTTTCACACCGTGGTAGACCTCGTAGCGCTCCTTCAGGCCCCGCAGGATGGAAATGGAGTCCTCCACCGTGGGCTCATCCACCTGCACCGGCTGGAAGCGGCGCTCCAGGGCGGCATCCTTCTCAATATATTTGCGGTATTCGTCCAGGGTGGTAGCACCGATGCAGTGAAGCTCGCCCCGGGCCAGCATGGGCTTGAGCAGATTGCCCGCGTCCATGGCGCCGTCGGTCTTGCCCGCCCCCACAATGGTGTGAAGCTCGTCGATGAAGAGGATAATTTTCCCTTCGCTGGCCTTGATTTCGTCCAGCACCGCCTTCAGCCGCTCCTCAAACTCGCCGCGGTATTTGGCGCCTGCGATCAGCGCACCCATGTCCAGAGAGAACACAGTCTTGTCCTGCAGTTGTTTGGGCACATCCTTCTTCACGATCCGCTGAGCCAAACCCT
>JAFTUB010000013.1 GCA_017466495.1 Clostridia bacterium | reverse complement strand
TGTTGTCGATGAAGGCCGAGATCAGCACGGACGCCCAAACGATAATGGTGTACATCAGGAAGGGGCTGTCGCCGCCCAGCTTGGCCAGCAAATCGCCCAGCGCCTTGATCACACCCTCGTGCTCCAGGCCGCCGATCATCAGGAACAGGCCCACCAGCAGGCCCAGAGTCTCAAAGTCGATGGACTTGAGGGGACCGATCACTGCGGAGAGCTTCTTCTCCTTGCAGAAGTTGTAGATGAGGCCGATCACCATCAGCGAGCAGCAGATAATGCCGTTGATCTCGTCGGGAAGATTCCAGCTCTCGGGGGCGAAGGAAGCACAGACCAGAAGGCCAATAGCCCCCACCAAAAGGATGGTGGGCACATAGTCGGTAACCTTGGTCATCACGCCGATTCGGGGGATGGGCGCCTTCTCTTTGCGGAAGATGAAGTAGAGGATAACTGCCGAAATCACCGCACCGAGCTCAACTGCAAAGAAAATGGAGGGCTTGCCCTGATACCAGAAGAAGTCGGCGAAGCTCATGTTCAGCGAGGAGCCCAGCATAATGGCGGTGGTGTCGCCAACCAGGGTAGCAGCACCCTGCAGGTTGGAGGACACGGCGATTCCGATGATAACGGGGACGGGGTTGGTGTCCAGCTTCTTGCACACGGCCATGGCCACGGGAGCGATCATCAGCACGGTGGCTACATTGTCCACAAAAGCAGAGATAATACCGGCAAAAAGCGCCAGGCAGACTGCTGCCCACCGGATATTGGGTACCTTTGCCATAATAGCATCGGCCAGCAGGTTGGGCATTTTGGAGTCAATGAAGAGCTGAACCAGCCCCATGGTACCGGCAATCATCAAAAGGACATTAAAGTCCAGCGCGCTCAGGATACCGTCCAGGGGAAGCATCCCCGAGGCAATAAAGATCACACCCGAGGCCAGGGCGATCAGAGGGCGCCAACGGCTGAAGGTGAGCATCAGCACATATGCAGCAGCAAACAGAATAATAGCAAAAATCATCAGCAGAACCCAGTGTCAGGGGACATTTCTTTCGTCGATATACATACCGATCGGCACCGCAGACTGCGGTGCCGATCCGGCGTAAAGCATTTGGAACTTATTTCACTTCGATCATGGACTCGTCCCACATTTCGGGAGCGGCATAGCCCATGAGGTTGACCATGGTAGCGGCCACGTTGGAGAGGCCGTAGCTGCCCTCGGTCTTGAGGGTGTAGCGGTCAGCCGAGAAGTTGTCGTAGATGATGCAGGGAACGGGATTGAGGGTGTGGCTGGTCTTGGCCTTGCGGTTGCCTGCCTTGTCCACCTTGGGCTGGCCGGTCTTCTTGTCCAGCTCGCACATCTCGTCGGCATTGCCGTGGTCGGCGGTAATGAGCGCCGCGCCCTTCAGTCTATCCACCACGGTCAGGATGCGGGCCAGCTGCAGGTCCAGTGCCTCCACCGAGCAGCGGGTAGCGGCCAGGGAACCGGTATGGCCCACCATGTCACCGTTGGGGAAGTTGACGCGGAGGTAGCGGTACTTGCCGCTCTCCAGGCACTCGATGAGCTTGTCGGTAATTTCGGCGCACTTCATCCAGGGGCGCTGTTCAAAGGGAACCACATCGGAGGGAACCTCGATATAAGTCTCCAGCGCCTCGGAGAACTTGCCCGATTTGTTGCCGTTCCAGAAATAGGTCACGTGACCGTACTTCTGGGTCTCGGAAATGGCCAGCTGGCTCACGCCGGTGTTGGCCAGATACTCACCCATGGTGTTGGTGATCTCAGGGGGATTCACAAGATAGCGGGAAGGGATGTGCAGGTCGCCGTCATACTCCAGCATACCGGCGTACACCACCTTGGGGTAGCGGACGCGGTCGAACTTGGTGAAATCGGCATCGTCGAAAGCCTTGGAGATCTCGATGGAGCGGTCGCCGCGGAAGTTGTAGAAGATGAAGCTGTCGCCATTCTCAACGGTGCCCACAGGCTTGCCGTCCTCGGCAATGACGAAGGGAGGCAGATCCTGGTCGATGACACCGAACTCGGCGCGGTATGCGTTGATGGCATCAGCGGCACAGGCAAACTGACGGCCCTCCCCCAGAACGTGGGTCTTCCAGCCCAGCTCAACCATGCTCCAGTCGGCCTCATAGCGGTCCATGGTAATCTTCATGCGGCCGCCGCCCGAGGCGATCTTGATATCGAAGCTGCCGTCGCGCAGCTCGGAAAGAAATGCTTCAAAAGGCTCAACGTAGTCAAGGGCAGAGGTCTCGCCCACGTCGCGGCCGTCCAGCAGGATGTGCACGCGAACCTTTGCCACGCCCTCGGCCTTGGCCTGACGGAGCATCGCCTTGAGGTGATCCAGGTGGGAGTGAACGTTGCCGTCCGAGAAGAGGCCCAGGAAATGGAGGGTGGTGCCGTTTTCCTTAACATTGGCAACAAGAGTCTTCCAGGTCTCCGATGCGAACATCTTGCCGCTCTCAATGGACTGGGTCACCAGCTTTGCACCCTGTGCAAACACCTGGCCTGCACCGAGCGCATTGTGGCCAACCTCGGAGTTGCCCATATCGTCATCAGAGGGCAGGCCGACAGCTGTACCGTGTGCCTTCAGGGAAACCATGGGATAATCCTTCATCAGGCGATCCAAGGTAGGGGTGTATGCCTCGGTTACCGCGTTGCCCGCACCGGCGGGAGCGATACCGATACCGTCCATGACAATGGTCAGAACGGGCCCCTCAATGCCCGAAAACGAAGGAAGGGTGTTGAGTTTGTTGTTCATGAAATAAATCCTCCGAAAATTTTGTCATTTTTTCATAATCCTATAATAGTATACCCATTTTTTGAAAATAATCAAGAGGAAAAATGCAACTTTGTGAAAAATGAACATATCCCCCTCTTTTCCAAACTGTTTTTTCTCCTTTTGCAAGTTCCGTTTTTGGAAAATCAGATTTAAAAAGCATAGGGACGCCTCTGAATGCTTTTCCGAAACAGGAAATCTTTTTTCTTGACTTTCTTCCCTTCCCGTGCTATAATATGAATGATCAACTATTTTTTCAGAGGAACAGAAAATGAGCAAAATCAACAATCCCCACCGGGATCACCGACAGCGCATGAAGGCCCGAGTCAAGGCACACGGCTTCTCTGCCCTTGCCCCCCATGAGCAGATTGAATTTTTGCTTTATTATGCCATTCCCCAGGGGGATGTAAATCCCCTGGCCCATCGGCTGACCGAGCGGTTTGGTTCTCTCTCCGGTATCTGCCGCGCCCCGAAGGAGGAGCTGATGGCGGTGGACGGCGTGGGCGAGCACACCGCCCTGCTGCTGACCGTTCTGCCCGAACTGGTGAGGGCCTACCTGC
>JAFTUB010000147.1 GCA_017466495.1 Clostridia bacterium | reverse complement strand
GATTTCAAATGGGTTAAATTTGATTTACGAATGGTCGGATTTGATTTTCAGTTTGATCGCAATCTTCGGATTTATTTTCGTTTTTTATTTCAAATTCTTTGTGGCCAATCAAGAGTATAAGCGCTTCTATTTTGAGAAAATGGAAGCGGGATACTCCGTGCAGACATGGATGAAAGCACATCTTGCTGAATATTCAAAATATGAGCTCATCCTTTTGCTCATCATTTCGGTGATACCGGTAATTATTTCTCCGGGTAGTTGGCTGTATAGTTGTATGGCATTTTTATACACGTCGGGCTTCGTTTTCGTGGGTGTTGTCCCCCACTATCTAATCACGAATATTCCGTCTTTTCTTACCAGACTCATCGGGGTTATCTTCTGGGATGCATTTGTTGTGGGGACATATCTTATCTGCTTGAGATTGGTATACCGGAAGTGGGAAAAAGGTCGCCTCAGAGAAAGAAACACCCAACAAGGAGGTAATACCATATGATCGCATTGATCCAACGCGTCAGCCGTGCGTCTGTTTCGGTTGACGGCGAGACGGTCGGTGCCTGCGGCCGGGGCTATCTGGTGCTTCTGGGCGTGGCCGAAACCGACGAAGAGAGCGATATCGCCCGGCTGGGGGATAAGCTGCTCAAGCTTCGGATTTTCTGTGACGAAAACGGAAAAATGAACCGTTCTATTCTCGATGTGGGCGGGGAAGCCCTGGTGGTGTCCCAGTTTACGCTGATGGCCAATTACAGCCATGGCAACCGCCCCGAGTTTTTTGCCGCCGCTCACCCCGAGAAGGCCGAGCGGTTTTACGAGGCCTTTGTGGCCCATCTGCGCCGCAGTCTTTCCCACGTGGGAACAGGCAGCTTTGGCGCACATATGGAGGTCAGTCTCACCAATGACGGCCCCGTGACCATTGTATTGGACAGTAACCGACTAAAGAAAAAGGATTAAGGAACATCGCCGTGAAGCTGATTACTGAGGGGGATATCAATCCCTATTACGCGCAAACTCTGTGTATGATCTTTTTCCCCGGTGCAAAATTCGGGGCGGATGAGGAAGTGGGTCCCGATACCCCCGTGGTGACCATCCGTGTCGCCGAGATCGAGGGGGCCGCCCGCGGCTATGCTTCCATCCGCATCGGTGACAAATACAGCGAATCCACCAGAAAGTTCGACTATCGGCCCGAGATGACTCCCGAGCGGGTGCGGAAGATCGCCGCCGGGGCCGCTATGCTGGCGGTGGGTGAGAAATTCTTCGGCTACCGTCCCTCCTGGGGGATTTTGACCGGTGTGCGCCCCTCCAAGGTGGCCACCGAGCTACTGGTATCGGGACTTACTCCCGGCCGCGCACGGGATGCCCTTCGTCGGCAGTACCTGCTTACCCCCAAAAAAGCGGCACTGGCTGTGGAGGTGGCGTTGCGGGAACAGCGGCTCATCGGCACACCCGATCCCCGAGACTGCAGTGTGTATATCTCCATCCCCTTCTGTCCCTCCCGCTGTGCCTACTGCTCTTTTGTCTCCTATACATCTCCCCGCCTGCTCTCTCTGATCCCCGAGTATCTCACCCGCCTCTGCGGGGATATTGACCGCACCTTCGCCCGCATCAAGCATCTGGGACTGCGGGTCAAAACGGTGTACATCGGCGGCGGAACGCCCACTATCCTGGAGCCTCATCAGCTGGAGATTTTGCTCTCGGCCATCAGCCGCGGTGTGGATGTGTCCACCCTGGAGGAGTATACCCTGGAGTCGGGCCGTCCCGATACCATCACCGCTGAGAAGCTGGCGGTGGCGGCGGAATACGGGGTCAACCGCATCAGCGTGAATCCCCAGTCCCTGGATCCCGCGGTGCTGGATCGAATCGGCCGCTCCCACAGCATCGACCAGTTCTACCGCGCCTTCTCCATCGCCCGGGAGTCGGGCATCCCTTATATCAACACCGACCTTATCGCAGGTCTGCCGGAGGATAATTTCCTCAAATTCTCCAACACCCTGGAGAAGGTCATTGCCCTTGCCCCCGACAATATTACTGTGCACACTTTCTGCGTCAAGAAAGCGGCGGATATTCTGCGTGAGGGCAGGGAGGTCTACTCTCTGCGGGGCGGCGAGGCCGGAACCTGCGTGGACTACTCTCAGATCAAGGCCCAGGAAGAGGGGTATTTCCCCTACTATATGTACCGTCAGATGAACACGGTGGGCAATTTCGAGAATGTGGGCTTTGCCCGTGAGGGCACAGAGGGACGCTACAACGTCTACATGATGGAAGAGGTCCACAGCATCTTCGCCGTGGGCGCGGGCGCTGTTACTAAGCTGGTGCATATCCGTCCCAAGAATCCAGGGGACACCAAAATCATCCGCATCGCCCCCCCCAAGTACCCCTACGAGTACCTGCGTACCGATCAATCGGCAGAGGAAGAAGCCCGCATCGAGGCCTTTTACGCCAACGAGATTTTGGAAGGTTGAAGTTCAACATGAACAATCAGGAAATCCTGCAGATTGCCCGCCGTCAGTCGGCCATTGAACTGGGCTGCGAGGAAGAAGATTTCTTCGCTCCCGAGAACAAGGTGGTGACCTCCGCCGCCGCCAACCGGGCGAGAAAATATCTCACCTTGCCCTTTGCCCTCCAGCTGGTGTCCTACGGCAGCAATGTGGTGGCTGCCGCCGAAACGCCGAGACTTTGCGAGATCGCAGCGGAATATCTGCGCCGCTATCCCGTGGAGCATTGCTTTGAAACGCCCCATCTCCACGCTCTAGACGAGATGATCGCTCCCGAAGGCCTGAAGACCTGCTTTATGGCGGAATACTTCCTGCCCGATATGCGCAGACTTCTTCCTATGGGATGTCCGCTGCCCATGCGGACCCTGGAACCGGAGAAGTTCGCCCACCTCTATCTCCCCCAATGGAGCAATGCACTCTGTGCCAAGCGCCCTCACCTGGATATGCTGGCGGTGGGAGCCTATGACGGAGATACCCTTGTTGGACTTGCCGGCGCATCGGCCGACTGCGAGAGTATGTGGCAGATCGGTATTGATGTGCTGCCCGATTACCGTCGGCGCGGGATTGCGTCTGCGCTGATCTCCCGCCTGGCCTGTGAGATTCTGTCCCGCGGGAAGGTGCCTTTCTACTGTGCCGCTTGGTCGAATATCCCCTCGGTGCGCTCGGCAATCCGCAGCGGATTCCGCCCCGCCTGGGTGGAGCTCACCGCTCGCCGGACAGACTTCGTGGAACAAATGAACCGCGCCTGACATACATCTACGAAGGGAAGCTCTATGTTTTTGATACCCTCAGAAAGGAAGGTATGACGAATATGATGAAAGTGAAGAATTGCTTTTCCGGCGAGGCCGAAAAGAAAGCCTATGTGACGGCTTGTGAGAACGAATTTGAAGCGCGGCTGGAAGCGGTGTGCGAAGAGGTCTGCGCCATCGAAGGTCTGCAGCTGATCGGTCTGTCCGGTCCTACCTGCTCGGGCAAGACTACCACCGCGAATAAGCTCATCGACAACCTTTCCCGCCGCGGAAAGACGGTGCATATCATCTCCATCGACGATTTTTACTATGACCGCGAATTCCTCACCCGGCGCGCTGAGCGGCTTGGGATCGAGGTTGACTATGACTCCATTGATACCATTGATTTTGAAGCTCTGCGGGAATGTGTCCGCGAGGTGTTCACCCATGACAAGACTCTGGTGCCCCGCTATGACTTCCAGTCCGGCAAACGGAGCGGCTACACCGAATATGAATATGATGACAACGATCTCTTCATTTTTGAGGGGATCCAGGTGGTCTACCCCGAGATCAGCGCACTTTTCCGTGAGCATCCCTACCGCAGTATCTATATCTGCGTGGAGGAGGGAATTGAGATCAACGGCGTGACCTTCTCCCCGGAGGAGATTCGCTTTATGCGCCGCATGGTGCGGGATTATAACTTCCGCTCGGCCGAGCCCGAATTCACCTATTTCCTTTGGGAGAGCGTGCGGGCAAATGAGGAGAAAAATATCTACCCCTATGCCGATGACTGCGACATTCGCATCAACTCCACCATGCCCTATGACCTGAATATGCTCATCCCCTATCTCCTTCCTCTGCTGAAGAAGATCCCCGCTGACGATGAGCACAAGGCCGCGGCGGAGCAGCTGATCGCCAAGCTGGATGAGGCCGGGATCTGTCCCATTTCCTCTGCCTATATCGCAGAAAACTCTCTCTACCGTGAATTTTTGAAACCGGAGGTGTCAAGTATGAAGAAGGAAAAAGCAACCATCGAACAGTATCGCGAAAGCGCAGAATATCTTCGCGGCCGTATCGGCAGAACGCCGGACATCGCCGTGGTGCTCGGTTCCGGCCTGGGGGCCTTTGCCGACACCCTCACCAATCCCATTGTGATCCCCTACCGTGAGATCCCCCATTTCCCGGTTTCCACCGTTTCCTATCAGAAGGGCGAGATGGTTATCGGTACCCGTGGGGATAAGCTGGTGCTGGCCATGAACGGCCGCTTCCACTTCTACGAAGGCTGGGAAATGTGGCAGGCCGCTTATTATGTGGGCGTGCTGAAGCTGCTGGGTGTGAGCGCCCTTATCATCACCAACGCCGCCGGCGGTGTCAATGAATCCCTCCGCCCCGGTGATATCGTCTGCGTCCGTGATCATATCAAGCTCACCGCTCAGTCCCCCATGCGCGGTGTCAACATTCCCGAATTCGGCCCCCGTTTCTTCGACATGCAGCGGGTGTATGATCCCGCCCTGGCTGAACTGGCCCACAGCGCAGCCAAGGCAGCCGGATTCTCTCTTACAAACGGCGTTTACGCCTTTATGAGCGGCCCGCAGTACGAGACCCCCGCCGAGATCCGGATGCTCCGCCTGCTTGGTGCCGATGTGGTGGGAATGTCCACCGTGCCCGAGATCATTGCGGCGGCTCAGTGCGGCATTTCGGTGCTTTGTCTGTCTGCCGTGACCAATATGGCCGCCGGCATCACCGGTGCGGCAATCACCGAGGAAGAAGTGCTGGAAACCGGTGCCGTTATCCGCTCCCGCTTTGTTGACCTCCTCTCCGCTGTGGTAGAAGGTTATAAAGGAGCGGCAAAATGAGAACACTTTTGCGAAAAGTTCGTCTGATGCCCGAATGCGGCTTCGGTGACGGATGTGTGGATGTCCTGGTGGACGGTACCCGCATCGCTGAGATTGCACCCGCGATCACTCCGAACTCCGGGGACAGCGTGGTGGACGGGCGGGGGGATCTCCTCCTGCCCGGTCTGGTCAATACCCATTGCCATGCGGCAATGACCCTTTTCCGGGGCTATGGGGAGGATCTCCCCCTGTCCCGCTGGCTCAACGAGCGTATTTTTCCCGCCGAGGACAAGCTCACCGTCGAGTCGGTTTACTGGGGCTCTATGCTAGCCATTGCCGAGATGCTGCGCAACGGTGTGACTTCCTTCTCGGATATGTACTTCTTCTGCGATTCCACCGCGAATGCGGTGTTGGAGAGCGGCATCAAGGCCAATCTGTCTCGATCCCTGGTTTCCTTTGATCCTACCTTGAAGCCGGCGGATGATTCTCGCTTTGCCGAGGCGGTGTCCCTGGTGCAGAACTTCCACGGTGAGGGAGATGGCCGCCTGCGGGTGGATATGTCCATCCATGCCGAGTACACCAACCTGCCCGATGACTGCCGTGCAGTGGGTGAATACACCGCTGCCCATGGGCTGGGGATGCAGCTCCATCTCTCGGAAACCGAGGATGAGCATAACGCCTGCATTGCCCGACACGGCAAAACCCCGGCTGCCTTTTTCGCCGATCTTGGGGT
>JAFTUB010000146.1 GCA_017466495.1 Clostridia bacterium | reverse complement strand
CAGAAAACTTGTCAAGAAGAGTGTCGTATGTTCGACTTTTTTGCACAAAATAAGCAACATTTATATGGGCACAGATAACAACACTTGAACCGGCCCCCTCTCCCTCCGAGGCATTTCGGCCACACAAACTCAAAAAATTCCTCGCTCCCGATTCATCTCCCCCAAAATTCACTTTTTCTTCTTGAAATCACGGAATATTATGGTATAATAGAAGCAAATGATACAGTGATTTCACCGTCCGGAGGATATAATGGATAACGGAAAAAACATTCAAATTTTTATCGCGCAGAAAACGATGAGAAGAATCGCCAAGCCGGTGAGGGAAATTCCATTCATCCTTGCGCACACACCACATACCCTGCGGGAACTGATTGAAGAGGCGGTAAAAACCTGTATTTCCGCTTACCGACAGCGGGCAGCGGACGCCGACCGCCCCCATCCCCTCACCGATGAAGAGCTGGACGGTATGCAGGAGATTGGCAAAATCGCATTTGGTGTTCACTACAACGAAAATGAAATTGATGAAGCGCAGGCAATCGACACTGCGATCTGCGCAATGCAGGACGGGTTGGTTCGGGTGTTTCGGGAGAATGTTGAGCTTACCGCCTTGGATGAACCGTTTGAAATCGCAGCGGGAGACCGATTTACCTTCGTAAGGCTTACCATGCTGACCGGAAGAATGTGGTAAAGGAGGAGTCACTGATGACCGACAAGCACGCAGAAACCGCACAGAAAAAAGCTCTTGCTCTGGATTATGCCAACAAAGTACAACAGCACAACGATCAGCTCGAAAAAACGCTGACATCGGAGCAGTATACCTTTCTCAAAAGGTACTACCACGCCGATAACACCCAAATTTACGCAGACCTCGCCGCAGCTCTGCGGAATCCGGCCACCGTCCCGTCCGAATATCTTGCCGGGAAGCTAAGCTGGCTTTTCGGCGACGGCCCCCTTGGTGCAGACAAGGATATCATTCTGTATTTTGCAGACCGGCTGCAGGAGTATCCCTACGCAAAATCCATGTTCCGAAGATCCTTCCGGGCCGGGACAAACGGTGCCTATTCACGTGTGCTTACTTCCCTCCTTCAGGATTTTGCCGATGTGCGCACCTTTATGATCGGTGTGTCCCCGGAAAAGATCCTGACCCATTCGTTATCCGATGCGGAACAGGCCTACCTCGACGGGAACGCCTGGCGCGGATGCGGGTACAACAGCTGGCAGATTGCCTATGCCCTTGACATGGGGAATCCCACCGTGGAAGCAGCTGTCCGCCGTATTCTCACCGAGGAAAACGGGACGGGAATGATGACGGCGAAGCTCATTTGCGGTGTGTTGATCAGCCACAGAAACGATTTTCATGCGTTGGTAGGACAGCTGCTTCTGGCGGCAAGACTCCAGGAAGGGCTTCGCCAGATGATCTGCGAAGCTGCCGACTGCGGCACAAAGGAAGCCTTTCTCACCATTCTGCACGTTATTGCAGACAACGATCTGATCCGATTCTCTTCGGTCAAGCGGGCAATTGGCACCTGGCTTGGTATTCTGACCGAGGAAACCCGCGATCTTGAACGCGTCAGCGCAAAAACACTTCGTCTCATCATCGATTGCCTGGAAGACAAGCACTTGCGGGAGGAGTATCTGGCATCCGAGGATGCCATGAAGATCCACACCGCACTCTGGAGCCTGGGCGTAGACGATATTCAGGCGGCGGTAGATCAGATCGTCCGTATTTCCCGGGAGGGATCCCATCATCAGCTGCTTGTGGCGGGATATTTCGTCAAAAATCTTTCTCTGCCCCATGTAGCCAATAAAATCGCTAAAACCGTGCTGAAGCAACATGGGGACGAGGATGATCTCCTTGCGGTGTGGCTCCCCGGCCTGATGTCTGATGCAGTCTACGCCATCATGAATCTGGCGATACGCAATCACCCCATCGATTACACAGTATGGTTTGACAGCCCGGCGGAGCTCGACGAATACCGCCTTCTGATCAAGCACGTCTACGACCAACTTCCGGGCAAAACAAAAACCTTCTCTCCCTGCGTGTTCCCCTGGTATGAGGCAAGCATTACCAAAAGTCATCTTGCCGAGCTTCTCTGCGCCATGGCGGTCCTTGCGGACAACAAGGAAAGAACGGATGAAGTCTGCGGGTTGATTCAGGAATGCGATCCCCTCCGGCGGCAGCATTATTTTTCCGCTTTGCTGCGCAGGCCGCAGACACCGATTCAGCGCAGGACGGTCATTGAGAGCATCACATCGCGGGATTCAACCATCGGAAAAATGGCATACGACCTCGTTTTGACGCTCACCCTTTCGGACGATGAGTACCGCATGGTGGAGGAGTTCCTGCGCTTCAAGAGCGCCGAAATCCGCAAATATGCCATGGATATTCTGCGCCGGCAGAACGATCGAAATCTCTCCGCCTGCATCGGCAGACTTTTGCAGAGCAAAAAAGAGGAGGTTCGTCTTGGCGGGCTGGACATGCTCGTTCAGCTCCAAAAGAATTCGAAACGAAGCGGAATTGTGGAGGACTTCGCCGATGTACTCAGGGAAAGAGCAGCGGCAGAGGATCTCTCCGACCGGGAAAAGCTCCTGCTGGATACTCTTGCGCCGCAAAGTGTGCAGTATGTTGATCGCGCCCCTGCCTTGTTCACGGCGGCGGATAATTATCTCCCCACCGAATTTGATGCCGACTATACGGCACATTGTGCAAAAATCTTCTCCGACTACTTCCCGGAGTCTCCCCTGCCCGATCTCATCTGCGGGAAGAAGACGGGAGGCGGCCTGCTCCAAAGGATCAAATCCGCCATCACGGAGAGTGTCGCCTGCGCGTCCGCCGTCACCGCGGCAAATGATCTGCTCTCTCTGTCCCGTCTGATCGACGATCACAAAACCGATACCATTTCCAATACATGGGGAGAGACCTTTTTGCTGGGCAGCATCCAACACTCCCATCAGCTGTCCGAAACCGACGGCAAACTTCCCCTTGCGGAGCTTTGGCAGGAATGGGTACAGACCAATTCCATCACCAACCGACGCTTGCTGTGCGCCATGGTGCTCTTCTTAGCCTATCGGGAGAAAACCGTCTTCTCGGAAGCCTGCACCGCTTCGGTCAATGAGGTGTTCGGCACGGGATTTGCCTGCGGCAAGGAGCTGCCACACGCGGCGGCAATGGAAGCGGTACTGGATCATCTCTGCCGTGCCCTGCCCCGGGATGAGCTCGCTTATCTCGCATCAGCCCTGGCGCTGTGGTTCATCCGTTGTGTTCCCGACCGCACGGTGGTGGTGAAGTCCGCCTTTAACGCTTCTCTGCCCGAGTATATGAATGTGTCCCACCTGCTGGGCCACGAACAGTTCTTCTTCCTCTTCCGCCACCTCAAATGCAAGAATGATGACAGCCTAAAATATACGTTTCCGCTGGCTGTGTGTGCTGCCGAAAAATGCAGCTCCGCATATCGGAAGATCGTGGAAAAATCGGAGGCACCATCTCGGGAACTCAGCTTCCTCACCTCATATACCGACGAAGGCTTCATCTACCGGGTACACAAGGGCGGGTTCGGTGCCGCCATGGCGTTGGTGGGAGAAGACGCTTATTTGCTGGCAGCCTACCGGGGAATCATCACAGAAGCACAGCTGTATGCGTATGTTTTCTCCCCCCGCAATCTCAGATCCGCGCTGGAGGTCATCAGCGCCGCCGCGGCCGCTTATTACGAGCAGGGGCGGCAAATTTCGGGGAACCGCACCCGGGGAACCGCCTACGTCAGACGCAGGTTGAGGCTCTCCCTCGGAATCAAAGATGAGCTGACCGACGACGATATCCAACTTCTGCGGTTTGCCGCAGGGATCTATGAAACCGTCCTGCCCATCGTTCTCGACCCGGAAATAAAGCGCGGGGACACCCCCGCCGCATACTCCCTGGGAGTCCGGGGCATCGTCAGAATCTACGGGGCAGACCGATTTGCCCGGATCCTGTCCGCCTTGGGCAATGACACCCTGGAGCGTTACAGTTGGGGGGACGGAAGCAATCGCAAGGGCTCCCTCTCCCACCTGCTCTCGGTGTGCATTCCGTCAGAGGGCGATTCGGCAGACACCCTTCGCACTGCACTGAAAGGCAGAAAAATCACGGCAAAGCGCCTGATTGAAGCCGCCCTGTTCTCCCCGGAATGGATCCCCGTGGTAGGGGAATACCTTGGGCTGAAGAGTTTTGAATCGGTGTGCTATTACTTCATGGCACACATGAATGAGGCGTTTGATGACAAGCGCAAGGCCATCATTGCAAGATATACCCCCCTCTCGGAGGAAGAGCTCCACCTCGGCGCGTTTGATCTGAACTGGTTCCGCTCGGCATATGCCGACATCGGCGAAAAGGATTTCAATCTCATTTACGGTGCCGCCAAGTATATCTCCGACGGCGCAAGGCATTCCCGTGCGAGAAAATATGCAGATGCGGCACTTGGCCGCGTGACGGTGGAGGAAACCGAAAAGCTGATCGCCCAAAAGCGAAACAAAGACCTGCTGATGGCCTATGCCCTCATCCCGCTGGAGGGGGAGGACGACATTTGCCGACGCTACCTCTATATCCAGCGCTTCCGGAAGGAAAGCAAGCAATTCGGTTCTCAGCGGGCTGCAAGTGAAGGAAAAGCCGCAGAAATGGCCCTGACAAATCTGGCCATCAATGCAGGCTATTCCGACACCGTAAGTCTGACCTTGCAGATGGAGGTTAAACTCATCGACGATCGCCGCGCATTGCTGGAGGAGCAGATCATCGACGGCGTTTCCCTGCGGATTGTGCAGGGAGAAAACGGAAAGGCGTCCCTGTCTGCGGCGAAAGACGGCAAGCCGCTTAAGAGTGTTCCCGCAAAGCTGAAGAAAAATGAAACGGTGCTTGCCATGGGCGATCTGGCCAAAACCCTCACCGAGCAGTATCGCCGCGCCAGGACGATGTTTGAGCGGGCAATGGAGGACAGCACAGTTTTCCGATTCGGAGAGCTTTGGGCCTTGTCTGCGCATCCCGTTGTCTGGCCCATGCTCAAAAATCTCGTGCTCATCTGCGGTGACACCGCCGGCTTCCCCACTGACGGCGGGCTGATCGATCACATGGGGACACTTCACGCCCTGGAGGGTTGTGCTGCAGTCCGGATTGCCCATCCCTTTGACCTGTATCGCATGGGCTGCTGGCAGGCGTATCAGAGAATCCTCTTCGCCAACCAAACGGTACAGCCCTTCCGTCAGGTGTTCCGTGAGCTTTATGTCAAAACGGACGAAGAGAGGGAGATGTACCACTCCCTTCGCTATGCCGGAAATCAGATTCAACCTGCCAAAACCGTCAGCGTGCTGAAAAGCCGCCGCTGGGTGGCCGATATTGAAGACGGACTGCAAAAGGTCTACCACAAAGAGAACATTGTGGCACAGATCTACGCCCTCGCTGACTGGTTCTCCCCTGCCGATATTGAAGCCCCCACGCTGGAATGGGTCTGCTTTGCCAACCGCAGAACCGGTGAGGCGATGAAGGTTGCAGATATCCCTGACATCCTGTTCTCGGAGGTCATGCGGGATGTTGATCTCGCAGTCAGCGTTGCCCATGCCGGCGGTGTCGATCCCGAAACGAGTCATTCCACCATGGAAATGCGCGGGGCGATCCTCTCCTTTATCCTGCCCATGTTCCACATGGACAATGTCAGGGTGGAGGGCCATCACGCCATTGTGCACGGAACCCTTGCAGAATATTCCATTCACCTGGGCAGCGGTGTGGTGCACCAGCTGGGCGGCACCATGATTCCCGTCCTGCCCGTGCACAGCCAGCACAGGGGAAAGATATTCCTGCCCTTTGTGGATGACGATCCCAAAACTGCTGAGATCATTTCCAAGGTTCTTCTGTTCGCGGAGGACGCCAAGATCAAGGATCCCATGATTTTGGCCAATATCCGCAAATAATCCCCCATCGCAAAGGAGGTCATACGATGCCGCTGAAGCTCATCCGCCAGGATATCACGCAAATCAAGTGCGATGCCATTGTCAATCCCACCAACGAATCCCTCTGTCCGAGCGGCGGCACGGATGCCGCGATTCACCGTACGGCAGGCCCGCGTCTGTCGGAGGCCTGCCGCAAGCTGGGCGGCGTGGAAATCGGGGAGGCGAAAATCACCCCTGCCTATGCCCTGCCCTGCAAATATGTGATTCACACAGCGGGACCGGTATGGCAAGGCGGTGCGCAAAATGAGCAGGCGCTGCTTGAGGCCTGCTATACCCATGCGCTGGAGCTGGCGGCACAGAAAAAGTGCAAAAGCATCGCTTTTCCGCTGATCTCGTCCGGAACATACGGGTATCCCAAAGAACAGGTACTGAAGGTCGCCATGCGGGTAATCGGAGATTTTCTGCTGGAGAATGAGATGCTGGTTTATCTTGTGGTCTACGATAAGACAGCGTACGCCCTCAGTGAGAAGCTGTTCGCCGATGTGACTGCCTACATCGATGATGCGTATATCGATATGTGCAGAATGATGCCGAAGCAGCGAGTCAGTGTACCGCCCAGGATGAATTCGGCACTAAGCCGCCTGGATTCTTCTGAAGAGCCGGAGGATGTCGTTTTTGCCTGTGAACAGGCACCCGACAATGGTGCCGATCTGGAGGAAATGCTGCGCAGCATGGACAAGGGATTTGCGGAAACGCTGTTTGATTACATCGATGCCAAGGGGCTGACCGATGTGGAATGCTATAAACGGTCCAACGTGGACAAAAAAACCTTCTCCAAAATCAAGTGCAACAAGAATTACAAGCCCAGCAAGGTGACGGCGGTATCCTTCGCCATCGGTCTGCGGCTTAATCTTGAGGAAACCAATCATCTCCTCAACACCGTGGGAATGTCCCTCTCCCACAGCAGCAAATTTGATGTGATCATCGAATACTTCATTGTCAGCGGCAACTACAAGAATATTTTTGATGTCAACGAAACGCTGTACCACTTTGACCAGGTAACCCTGGGCGTGTAATGTCGCCTGTCGGGCGACCGAAAGAATTGACGGCTATGCTATAATGCAAACGTAAGAGATGACACTGCTCTTGCCAACATTCGAAAAAGGAGTTTGCATCATGAAAACACAGCTTGAGTGGGCAATCGAGTTTGCCTCCGCACGTCACATGGGACAGGTACGCAAGGGGACGACACTTCCCTACATCGTACATCCGATCGAGGTCATGCACCTTCTTTACCGCATGGGTGCAGACGAAAATTTACTGATTGCCGGCGTTCTCCACGATACCCTTGAGGATACGGATACGACCGAAGAAGAAATTCTCTCACGCTTCGGCGAGGATGTGGCAAACCTCGTAGCAGGTCACAGCGAGGACAAGAGCAA
This sequence comes from Clostridia bacterium, assembly GCA_017466495.1. Classification (GTDB taxonomy): domain Bacteria; phylum Bacillota; class Clostridia; order Oscillospirales; family CAG-272; genus SIG693. The sequence continues at coordinate 4,223 of JAFTUB010000146.1, read as the reverse complement.
GACATGGCAGGAGCGCAAGACTGCCGCCATCGAGCATCTTGCCACGGCGGATCGGCGATTCAAGATGCTGGTTTTGGCAGATAAGCTCTCCAATATGCGGGCCATTGCCGCAGATTACAGGGCGGTTGGCGACAAGCTGTGGGAACGCTTCAACGCGCCCCCCGAAAAGCAAGCATGGTATTACAGCAAAATCGACGATGCCCTGTCGGATCTGCAGAATGATCCCCACTGCGCCGACGCCTATTGGGAATACAATGCTCGCTTTAAGGATGTGTTCGTGAAGTTCTACCGTTCAAAGCACACCATCTATCAGGTATGTCTTGACGGCACCGGCTACTATTACGATAAATACGAGGATGGCTGGAAGATATTTGTGGGGAATCTGCCCGAGAGAGCAAGACTTCTTGATCGAGTCACCGCGGAGCTGCTTGAAGAGGAATGGGCCGCCGGTCAGTCCGACTTTCTTGACAGCATGGACTAACCGATGAAAACTGTCGCCCGCCGAGCGACCATATGCCCTCCGAAATACCGTATAATATGACTGTAAGAGAAAGCACTTACAGTCATATTTTTTGGAGGAAACAGAACATGAAAAACAACATCACCGAAATCGTATTCATCCTGGACAGAAGCGGCTCCATGGCGGGCTTTGAGGGGGACACCATCGGCGGATTCAATGCTACCGTGGAAAAGCAGCGCAAAGAAGAGGGCCGCGCCTACGTTTCCACAGTACTCTTTGACAACGAAAGCGAGGTCATTCACGACCGCGTGCCGCTGGAAAGGATCGCACCCATGACCGCAGAGGATTACCGGGTCGGCGGATGCACTGCCCTGTTTGATGCCATCGGCGGCGCGATCCACCACATCGGCAACATCCATAAATACGCCCGCCCCGAGGACGTGCCGGAGCATACCGTTTTCGTGATCACCACCGACGGCATGGAGAATGCAAGTCATCGCTACAGCAGCCAAAAAGTGAAGCAAATGATCGAGCGTCAGCGGGAAAAGTTCGGCTGGGAGTTTATCTTCCTTGCCGCCAACATTGATGCGGTGGAAACGGCGGAAAATATCGGCATACGCCGCGAGCGTGCGGTAAATTATCACCAGAACGCAAAGGGGACGGGCATCATGTACTGCGCCATGTCCCAGGCCATCAGCTCAGTGCGGGAAAACAAATCCCTGGACAACGCAGAGTGGCGCGCTGAGGCGGACCGGGATATGAAGCGGAAGCGCAAAACGAAATGACCAAACAAAGAACGAGAGAAATTCACGGACTCTCTGTCAAAATAATGCAGGGCCGCTTGGCAAATGCCGGGCGGCCCTGCATTGATTCTATGGATTCCTCGAGAAACGGCAGAGCACAGGACAGCCCATGGCGAGCAATTTCCTAAATTATCCGCATGGCTGTGACGTCCCAACAGGCTGATCAAAAAAATTCATCGAAATATACGGACATCGATTGCATTTGAATTTGTTTTATAGTACAATATCTATATTCCTATACACTGATTTCCATTTTTGCCGGGATTTTTTCTGCAGTTATTTTCAATCCACTCAGGAGGATACGATGATGAAAAGCAAACAGTTTGAACAGCAAAGAATTGTAAAGGCCTTCGGACAATGGGGCTGGACTCCGGATACACCATCGTTTTTGTCACAGACCTGGATCCTGTTGCAGATACTGCCTACAAGATCTTAAAGCGTATCTTTACCAAGGCAGGCGTTGCGGTTGCAACCGCGCCAAAATCTTCCGCTGCGAAGGAACTGATTCTCGGCACGCCTGCCCTGAGTCCTGCGATTCGGGAAATGTGCGAGGCCGGTCAGCTGAAGATCGGAGAAGTTTCCGACAAGGATGACGGCTTTGAAATCAAGGTCATGGGTGAAAAAATCGTTCTCGCGGGCGCCAATGGCCGCGGTGTGCTTTATGCCGTCTTTGAGCTTGAAGACTTTATCTATGCCGGCGGAGAGGGAAACCCGGAAACCTTTGTTGTTCCCGCCATGAGAAAGCGTTCTCACGGAATCGGTTACTACTGGAACGCTTATCAGGGGATGATCCACGATGAATTCACCGAGGAAAAAGCGGAGTATATGGCTCGCCTGCGGATCAATCAGTACCACGGCATTCAGGACGGTGCCGGGTACGACCCTCATTTCTGCAATTTGGTCAAGAGCCCTGTCCTTCCCGGTTTTCACGATCCGGATCCGGAGTATGTCAGAAAGACCAAAAAAACATCCCGAATCATGCGGCAGTACGGAATTGACTATTTCCAGTGGCTAATCGAACCGGTCCTTCCCCTTTACGGCGGTGATTTGACGGAGTTCCCGCCGGAGGTTTTCGGCAGAAAGGAACCCGCCTGGTGGATGAAAAAAGCAGAAGGCCTGGAGAAGACCTTATGCATCAACCAGCCGATTGTGCAGGAGTATTACTTTGACGCGGCGAAACGCTTCGCCCGGGAGTTCCCGGATGTAAAGGGAATTTTCCTGTACAACAACGATTGCCACGCTTGGTTCTGCAATCCGCCGGAATGCGAAACCTGCCAAAAAGCGGCCATCGATCCCGTTGGCAACAGACCGATCCTTTGGGAGAATGAAATGAGAATTCAAAACATTATCCACGAGGGACTGAAAGCCGGCCGTGAAGACGCAGAAACCCTGTTTTGGCCCACCACACACCTGCCGCCCGAGGATATCGTCAGGCTGATGGAAAAAACCACCGGGTACTCTTCCCTGGCGACGGGGTGGGACGGCGGTGACCATGATGCCATGATGGCGGCAGCTGCCGCTGAACCCAATTATGCTATCCGCATAACCCAGGAATATGAGAAAAAGATGGATGCACCGCTGTATCTGTATTTTGCCTTCAACCGAACCGAATCCCTGCCCCAGGGTTTCCCGTATCCCTATCAAATGGCCTTTGCCATTCAGCGCGGCTACCAGTGGGGGATCCGGAACACAGTGGAAGGCCCCGGACCGTCGGCACATTGCAATTCCATCAACGGCTTGGTGATGAAGGCGGTGGAAACCAATCCCAATTTGGATGTTTCCACATATCTGGCCGAGCTTTGCCGCAAGCAGTTCGGAGAAGAAGCCGGGAAGCTGATGTTTGAGGCCTTGTATGAAATCAAAAAAGGCATGGATGTTTGGAATGAAAATCTGCTGTATCCGTTCAGAGGAAGCAGCAATCAGCTTAGCATGGGCCCGATCATGCACTTCCCGGAGAGTCTTAACATTGATAAACCCGGCGAGATAAGAGATCTGCTGAAAATCCACGCGGACAACCATCCCTGCAACTTCATCAAAGGGGAAGAAAAGGCACGCACCACCCGGTTTATCGACCAGCTGCGGGAAAATGTGCGGTATTTCCAAAATGCTGCGGAGCTTGCCCGACAGGTGGTGGCGGCAGCATCTCCCGACGAATACATCACCTATGCGTACTATGATTTGACGGTTGAGGGCATCGAGCGCCCCACTTGTAAAGAGTATGCCGAGATGAACTACTCCACCATCCGGCTCGCCGCCATGTTCGGAGCATCCAGAGTAAATCTGCTTCGTTCCGTTCAGTTGACCCAGGCCATGGAAGCTGCCACCGATGCGTCTGCCAGAAAGGCTTTGCACAAAGAACATACACAGTTGGTGGAGAAGGATCTGCTTCTGCAGGAGGAGGTCCTTGCCATGTTTGAAGATTTTCGGCAGCGCACCCCTCACCTCACCCGCGTGGGAATCACCGGCAAGCAGATTGACGTTCTGCTCAGCAAACAGCGCAAAAAATTGGGTGATCTGTCGGAGTATCTGCAGACTTATGCGGATGAACGGTAATTCGGTCTGCATACGCCAAACCGTTAGCATCCCTTCCCGCCCGTGCGGGAGTGTCTGCGGTTGGGAAAATACCGCAGTTTGATGTTTCCTTCCCCGCCCTGTTGATGTATTCGATTGATGGCTTTTTTTCACCACCCTACCGAACAAACCAACAAAAAGGAGAATGAAAATGGAATTCCATCATATTTGGGGTTTTCGCTTTGCTTCCGCCCTGTTAATGGCCGCACTGATTATTTTAAGCACTTGTTTTATGCTCGTCTGTACCGGCTGCAGCGATCAGACAGACGCTCCTGCGACCGAACCGCCCGCCACTGAGCCGCCTGTCACCGAGCCGCCTGTCACCGAGCCGCCTGTGACTGAGCCGGTATCCAAAGAAAATTTCAGCTGGCGCAACACCAGTGTGGTGT
>JAFTUB010000145.1 GCA_017466495.1 Clostridia bacterium | reverse complement strand
TCTTCCTCCCCGTCTTAATTCCCCCAGAGGAATTTCCCGAGTTTGCGGAAAGGGTGAGCAAAAAAGAGTTTTCCACAGGGAAAAATGGGAAAAAAACCGTGATTTTCCGCGAAAAAGCAAGCTTTCCACATGGTTTCCCACACCCTGTGGAAAACTTTTTATGAAACTTTGATGCTGTTCAAACAACCCCATCGACGTTCCAAAATGAGAAAAAATCCCCACAAAAGTGGGGATTTTGGGTCGAAAAATGCGCACGATCCCCCACATGGGGGATTTGGGACAGAAAACGAAAACTCCTTCTCAAAAACAGCTATCTGCGAATACGAAACCGCGGACGGAGCTTGAAGAGATAGAGCAGAATGAGCCGTGACAGGGCGATATCGTAGAGGATGAAGGCACCGTTGCCCAGGGCGAAGACCACCACCGACAGGGTCATGCCGGTGTCGGGGAGGGCCAGCACATAGGTGCAGAGCACGATGAGCAGAAGCAGCGCAGTATTGAAGGCCGACAGCTTCAGGAGCCAGGCAAACACCGGCCGCAGGCCCTCGAAGACGGTTTTGAGCATGGGGTAGATCCCCATGAAGAGCAGGTAGAGGAGTGCGGGAAACTTGGCGGGCAGGAGCAGGAGCGCCAGCACCGAGGTGGCACACCACACCGCCCAGGGGAAGCCGCCGCCGAACTCGATGACGGCGATTACCGTGAGGATGGAGGCCAGGGCGGCCAGGGAGAGGTCGAGCACCTCCACCACAGCCCCAAGCCAAAGCATCAGCACCCCCAGCGCCACGAAGGCGGCTCCCGCGGTGAGGCGGCGGGTGCGGGGAGAAATTCTGTTTTTACCCATGTTGATGATTGCTTTCGCCGGGCGAAAGCTTCCTTTCTGCGGAATTGGGCTTGAAGGCCACAAATCTCCTCTTTAGCAGCAGTGGATCAGATCGCCGCCCATGCACTCGCAGCAGCAGTCGGCGCAAAGCAGACCTGTGCAAAGGTCGCAGCCCGAGCAGGAGGATTGCGAGGTCCCGGTGGTGGGACGGCCGAAGCCCTGGGTCCGCTGGCGGAGCTGATCCCGTACCTGGGCATATTCGAGATTGGCGGGATCCATGGCGCAGGCGGTGTCGAAGGACTGCTGGGCATCGAAGGTCCAGCCCCGGCGGAGCTGGATGCAGCCCTGCAGGAAGTGCCACTCGGCGTTCCGGTCGGCCACGGGAACGGCGGCAAGGAGACGAGCCGCCTCCAGGATGCTGCCCTGGTTGATGAGCACCCGGATCCGGGCGTAGGTCCCGGTCCCGCCGTAGCTGCCCGAGCCGGTGCCGGCGGAGCTGTCATAGTAGGTGTTCCCCGAGGAGGAGGAGCCGCCGCCCGTCCGCATCCGCTGGATCTCGTCGTAGGCGGCGTTGATCTCCTTCATTTTCTCCTCAGCCACGTCGGCCAGATCGCTGTCCCGGTACTTGTCGGGGTGATATTTTCGCGCAAGGGCGCGGTAAGCCTGCTTGATGTCATCGTCAGACGCGTCGCGGCTGACACCTAAGGTCTTGTAAGGATCAGTCATGATTTTCTCCGTTTTCGGTGTGGTTTGCCCCGTCCTTCTCTTCCCCGAAGAGAACGCGGTGGGCGGCACGCGGCATCCCCAGGTAGAGGATGTTTCGCAGAATGGCCGCATTGTCGGGATTGCCCGTTTCCCCCAGCAGATCAAGGGCGGCCTCCATCTGCATCAGCTCGGCGGTGAGTGCCCGGGCGTAGGTTTGGCGAAGCCCGTCGTCCATGGGCTCGCCCCCCCGTGCCGCGGCAAAGGGATTGTAGCGGCCCAGCCGCAGGTCCTCCTCATAGTCGTCGATGGCGTCGACCACATAGAGCCAGCGGCCAAGGTGATGGCCCAGCTCCCCCGCCACCCGTGCGGCACTTCCCTCCAGCCCATGGGCGGCCAGGGCCCGCATCAGCCGACCGAAGCAGTCGGCGGGCTGATCCACCGAGGGGGTATTTGCCTCCTCCAGGGCGTGAAGCGCATCCAGCGCTCCGGTGATCTCTGCTGCTAGAGGGGCGAGCTCGGGGTCGGAAGCCAGCGCCCGGCGCTCCATCCCCGAAAGGAAGGGATCGGCCAGACGGGCCCGCCAACGGCGGCTTCCCCGCTCGTCGGCCAGATCGTCCCGATTTTTCAGGGCACCCAGCAGAGCTGCGGTGTGGGCGGCGTACCGCAGAGCCCCGTTTTCCTCCGCCACCGCCCGCCGGGTGAAGGGGTGCGCGGCACAGCGTCGGGGACGGAAGGCAATGGGCTCCTCGGCCGCAGCCATCCGCAGCAGGGCAAGATAAACAAAATCATAGCTGAGGGTGAACCGTGACAGACAGCCGGTGCAGCGGCCCATGGCCCGGCACAGCCCGCAGTAAACCCCGCGGTAATAGGCATCCTCCCGAACCTTCAGCTCAGGGGAATGGGGCTTGATGTACCCAAACACGGCCTTCCCTCCTATAAAGATATGTATTCATCATCATGATACCCCATAACTGTGAAGAAAGGAAGATGGATTTGTTAATTTTTATGGCAAAGGAGAATTTATGTGTCCTTGGGGGAGCCCTTTTTTTCAAAAAAGGGCTCCCCCAAACCCCCTCACAAAAAACAGTAAAAAATTTCCTATGTAACATTCAGCGAACCGGTCGCCGTCCGAAGGACGGCTGCGGCAGATGGAGGCGTACACTTAGCGCACGACCTCCCCCTCCCACCCAAATCCGCACCGCACAACCCCCAATCCATTTGTTTGAAAGTTTTTGGGGATTCTTAAGGGGCCTTTTTCAAAAAGCCCCTTAAGTGGGGCGTGGGGCAATGCCCCACAAAAACCGCGTGGAATATATAGAAGAAAAATCATTTATGGAAATTTCGGTACAGCGGTTGACAAAAGCGGCAGAAAATGTTATATTGAGTAATGACAGTCGATGGCAGATCGATTGGCGGGGGGGGCAGTGAACTGCCGCAGTAAAAGAGAGGAGAAAATCTTATGTCCAAGATCACCTTTATGGGTGCAGGATCCAGTGTGTTTGCCAAAAATGTGCTTGGCGATGTCATGCTGACTCCCGCCCTCCGCGACTTCGAGATTGCGCTCTACGATATTGATCCCGAGCGTCTCGAGGACTCCTACATCATGGTGAACGCCCTGAACCGCAACATCAACGAGGGCCGTGCCACCGTGACCAAGTATCTGGGTGTCGAAAACCGCAAGGATGCCCTGCGCGGTGCCGACTTTGTGGTAAATGCCATCCAGGTAGGCTTGTACGAGCCCTGCACCGTCACCGACTTTGAGGTACCCAAGAAGTACGGTCTTCGTCAGACCATTGCCGATACCCTGGGCATCGGCGGAATTTTCCGTGCACTCCGCACCATTCCCGTCCTTGAGGACTTTGCCGAGGACATGGCGCAGGTTTGCCCGGGCGCCTACTTCCTCAACTATACCAACCCCATGGCCATGCTCTCCGGTTGGATGCAGCGCTACACCGACATCAAGACGGTGGGTCTGTGCCACTCGGTGCAGGTCTGCTCCGAGCGCCTGCTCAAAAACCTGGGCTTTGCGCCCAAGCTGCCCATTCGCGAGAAGATCGCGGGCATCAACCACATGGCGTGGCTGCTTGAGATCGAGGATGCCGACGGCAACGACCTCTATCCCGAAATCCGCCGCCGCGCCTTCGAGCGTCTGGACGATCCCAACACCGACGATAAGGACCTGGTCCGCTACGAGTACATCCGCCGCCTGGGCTACTACTGCACCGAGTCC
>JAFTUB010000144.1 GCA_017466495.1 Clostridia bacterium | reverse complement strand
GTTGAGGGGATCAACGCTGCCATGAAGGCCGCTTCCTCCGAGTCCTTCGGTTACAACGAGGATCAGATCGTTTCCAGCGATATCATCGGTATCCGCTACGGTTCTCTCTTCGATGCAACCCAGACCATGGTCAAGGAGATCGGCAACGGCCTGTACGAGGTTCAGGTCGTTTCCTGGTATGACAACGAGAACTCCTACACCTCTCAGATGGTTCGCACCATCAAGTACTTCGCAGAGCTTGCTTAAGTTTTGCGCATAAAAGAGCCGAGGGCATATGCCCTCGGCTTTTTTGCCGATGGGGAAAATTGATATGACAACCGAAAAGGGATGAAGAAAATTTCTTCATCCCTTTTTGTATATGTTCCGCATCAAATCCAACGCATCTTTTTTGCGACGATCTCTCCATCCACCGTGATATAGCTGCGAGAACCTCTCATCAACCCAGCCGTGAATTCGTGTCCGTCCACCCGTGCAACCAACTCATGGGGCAGCTCCATGCTGGCGGTATAGTCATCGTATACCAAGCCGTCGATCACCAGCTCATTGGTCTTCCCCACCCTGCGGTAGATCACCGTGTGGCCAAGCAGCTCGGTCTGCAGAAGAACTCGATGCTTCACGTCAAAGTCAGCGGCTCTGCATACCGGCGCATCCTCGGCAAGACAGCCCGCATCCGTCTCCCCCGGCTCCGACCAAGCATCGGCATCCGCCGGATCACCCCGGTTCTCCGCCAGCTTCTTGCGCTTGAAATGAGCATGAACGCCCACGGAAAGCGTGACGATCACCCAGGCGTGGAGGATGATATCCATGATCATATCGACCGAAATACCGTTAATGTAAAACATGACCGCCGTGTCCAGGGCAAACAGGACCAGCGCAGCAATCAGCCAGCCCCCGCGATTCTTCGCCGAGAAAATAAAGCACAGCACATAAAAGCCAACGATCAGCAACGACAGGATAAAGACACCCCAAAAGAGGGGAGCGGGAAAGAACAGACCCTCGGCATAATCGAAGTCGTAGTAGTCCGCAGGATACATCCCGCAAAGATATTTGACCGTACTCGCCAAAATATAGGGTATGTAGGCAGAAAACAGAAAATAGGTGGTAGAATCCGTCAACAGCAGGATGAGATTGATCAAGCTAAACACCACAACAAACAAAAGATTCTTGCGTGCAACGTCGTATCTGGTCTGCAGTACCATCTCTTCCGTGGGGCGAGCATTTAAGTTAGTCGGCTGATTTGTCTGCATATTTTTCTCCTTTGCGTTTTTTGTTCCCATATCGATTTTACCATAGTTTTGGGTGAAAATCAATATTTTTGTCGGTTTGGTTTATATTATACTCAATTATTGAGTAAATGTCAATACTCAAATTGTGAGTATGCTAAACTTTTTATATCAAATCATGCGGGGGATTGCTATGAACTACAGAATCAGAATGCGAAATCTGCGGGAGGATCGAGATCTGACGCAGAAGGAAGTGGGCGCGATCATCAACAAATCCCAGCAGGGCTACAGCCACATCGAAGACGGAAGAGCCGAGCTGAAAATCGAAGACCTCATCAAGCTCTGCCAGTTTTACGAGGTCAGCGCAGACTATTTCATTGGGCTGACGGAGGAGTGCTGAGCGCCTTCCGCTGTTCTCACCCAATAAGAAAAAGGACATCGAGTGATGTCCTTTTTCTTATTTCTCCACGCGAAGGATTTTCCACGCCAGCGGCTGCAGACAGATCTGTTCCCCGCAAACATACTTCTGCCGATCGAACACATCGTGGCAGGGGCGGTCAAGATCAAACCCATAACTGCGGCCTCCCACATTTACCGCACAAATCAGCGTTTCCTCCTCCGTGCTTCGAGTAAACAGCACGGGTCCCTCTCCTGCGTCAAGGAAAGCAATATCCCCCGTCGCCAGGACCGGCGACGATTTTCGGAGGCTGCCAAGCCGACGGTAGTGGGCGAGCAATTTCTCATCCTCCCTGCCCCAGGGATAGGGCAAACGGTTGAAGGGATCGCGCCAGCCCTCCATACCGGCTTCGTCCCCGTAATAGACACAGGGCACGCCGGGCAGGCAGATCAGCGCCGCGTAGGCACAGCGCAGACGGGCAAGGCCAAGGGCGCGTTCATCGGCGGTAAGGCGCAGGGTGGACAGCTCACGGTTGGTGTATTCATCCCCGCATTTTCCCGCCAGCACATTGAGGATGCGCTCGGTATCATGGGTACCCAGACTGTTCATCAGCATCCGCAGCACCTGCGGGGGATAATTGTGGGCAAGGGTCAGCACCGTATCCCGCAGGAAGCAGCCGTCCCCATCCCGCACAAAGGCGATCATCGCTTCACGGAGGGGATAGTTCATCACCGAATCCAACTGTTTACCGCGGAAATAACGGCGGCGATCGCTGTAGGCAATTTTGTTGGAAGCATCTTCCCACACCTCGCCGTAGATCACGCCATCGGGGTCGACTGCCTTCACCGCGCGGCGGAAATCCTCTAAGAACACAGGAGCAAGCTCGTCCGCCACGTCCAGCCGCCAGCCGCCGATGCCCATCTCTCCCCATTTGCGCACCACCTCGCCGCAGATGAAGCGGCGATAGTCCTCGTTATCCGACCGGACGGCGGGAAGAATGTCAATGTCCCACCAGCAGCGGTAGCGGTCGGGATAGCTGTGGAAGGTGTACCAAGGGTAATAGGGCGAATCGGGACTGTCGCAGGCCCCCTCGGGGGGATAATTACCCCGGCGGTTGAAGTAGCGGCTGTCGTCTCCGGTGTGGTTGAACACGCCATCCAGAATCACACGGATTCCGCGGGCCTTTGCCCGGGCAATCACCTCACGCAGGGCCTCATCGCCGCCAAACATTTCGTCCACCCGCAGGTAATCCCCGGTGTCGTATTTATGGTTGGAGTTGGATTCAAACACAGGGCTGAGGTAAATACAGCGCACACCAAGGGCGGCGATGTAATCCATCTTCTCCGCCACCCCCCACAAGGTGCCGCCAAAGAAGGTATTGTTCTTCAGCTTGCCGCCCCGCACCTCGGCAAATTCGGGAATGCCCCCGTCCCAGTCGGGCTCCAGCACCGCATCGGCACGGCAGGGCACTTCCCCGCCCCGAGAAAAACGGTCCACAAAGATGTGGTACATGATTCCCCCCGTAATCCACGCGGGGGTGTCATAGTCTTCCCCATAGACGGTGATCTGTTCAGCCGGTGCATCGGGGGATTGGCTGATGCCCATCGTCCCAATCTGTCCGTGGTCGCTCCACAGGCGGCCGTAGGCGGTTTCCAGCACGAAATGCCCCCAAAACAGGCCATCTCTCGCAGTCACTTCGGTCAAGGGCAGAACAGCGCCAAAGCGATCCCACAGGTGATCGCCCCTCTGCCGTTCCAGGGGGAAGGTATGGGTCATGCCGCTGTCATCGTCGGCAAGAGAAAGAGACACGGCGGTGCATCCCAGGCCGCAGTTGACCTCCAGGGTGAGGGTCAGAGTATCATCCCGGGAGAAGGCACCGAGGCAGGCCGCATCTCCTTGTTTTGCCGACATCCGCCGCAGACGGAGGGGAAACGGAATTTGGGTGGGATCAGAATACAGGCGCATGATCGTCAAGCTTCACCTGCTCCAGGTGCCAGATGCGCTGAGCATATTCGGTAACGGCGCGATCGGCCGAGAAAATGCCTGCGCGGGCAATGTTGTGCAGGGACATGGTATTCCAGCGGGTACGGTCGGCATAGGCGGCCTCGAGTCGGTCATGGGCCGTGCAGTAAGCATCAAAATCCGCCATGCAGAGGTAGGGGTCGGGAACGCCCTGAGCAGTGAGCAGGTAGTCATAGAGATTGGAGAAGGACTGACCGTTGAAGCCCACATTCAGCCGATCCACCACCCGACGCAGAGCGGGATTGGCGCGGTAGTAGATCTCGGAGCGGTAGCCTGCCCGCCAGATCTGTTCCACCTCTGCGGTAGTCAGGCCGAAAATGAAGCAGTTCTCGTCCCCCACCGTTTCGCTGATCTCCACATTGGCCCCGTCCAGGGTACCCAGGGTAATGGCACCGTTCTGCATCAGCTTCATGTTGGAGGTACCGCTGGCTTCCTTGCCGGCAAGGGATATCTGCTCGCTGATCTCAGCGGCGGGGATCATGATCTCGGCCTTGCTCACGTTGTAGTCCTCGATGAAGACCACGTTGAGCTTCTCGGCAATGCGGGGCTGTCGGCAAATCTCCTCGCCCAGGCAGGAGATGAGCTTGATCAGCTGCTTGGCCATATAATAGCCGGGGGCAGCTTTGGCACCGAAGATAAAGGTCTGGGGCTGGATATTGAGATTGGGATTCTCGGAGAGTTCCAGGTACAGGGAGATGATCCGCATGGCGTTGAGCAGCTGACGCTTATACTCATGCATCCGCTTGATCTGCACGTCAAAGAGGGAGTTGGCATCCACCCGCAGGCCGAACTGACGGAAGGCGTAGTGGGCAAACTTCTGCTTGTTTTCGTACTTGATCTGCTCCAGGCGCTCCAGCACACCGCCGTCAGCGGCGAACCGATCAAATTCGATCAGCTGTGCGGGATCGGTGCGGTAACCGGTGCCGATCGTCTCATCCAGCAGACCGGCCAAACCGGGGTTGGCGTAGCAGAGCCAGCGGCGGTGAGCCATGCCGTTGGTCACATTGGTGAATTTTTCAGGGGTGTGCTTATAGAAGTCATGGAACACCGTATCCTGCAGAATGCGGCTGTGAAGGGCCGACACGCCGTTGACGGTATTGGCTCCCACCACCGAGAGGTTGGCCATGCGAATCTGATTATGGGCGATGAGGGACATCCGGGAAATGCGGTCCCAGTCCCCGGGATATGCCTGCCACAGCTCCTCGCAGAAGCGGCGGTTGATCTCGCAGATAATCATATAAATGCGGGGAAGCTTAAGGCGGAAGAGATCCTCATTCCAGCACTCCAGCGCCTCGGGCATGACAGTATGGTTGGTATAGGTGACGGTGCGCAGAACGGTATTCCAGGCATCCTCCCAACTGTAGGAATAGGTATCCATGAGCAGACGCATCAGCTCGGGAATCACCAGCGCAGGGTGGGTATCGTTAATGTGCAGTGCTACCTTATCTGCAAAGTTGGCCAGGGTGCTGTAGTGCCGCAGGTGATCGCTGATGATGTTCTGCAGGGATGCACTGACGAGGAAATACTGCTGGGTCAAACGGAGCAGTTTTCCCTCGGTGTGGTTGTCGGCGGGATAGAGCACCTTGGAGATGATCTCCGCGTTGGTGCTCTCTTCCATGGCGCGGATATACTCTCCCTGGGAGAAAAGCTTCATGTTGAAATTGGAGAGATCCTTTGCCCGCCACAGACGGAGATTGTTCACCGCACCGCCGGCCCCCGAGATCAGCAGGTCATAGGGCAGGGCCTGCACTTCCTCGTAATTTTCGTGGATGATGTCACATTTTCCATCGTGCCAGTTCTCCCGGATGTGGCCGCCCAGCCGCACGGTGAAAATCTTGTCGGTACGGGGAACAAGCCAAACCTCCCCCTTATCCAGCCACTCATCGGGAAGCTCGATCTGCTCCCCGTCGAGAATGCGCTGACGGAACAGGCCGTACTCGTAGCAAAGAGAAAATCCGGTGGCGGGATAGTCGCAGGAGGAAAGGGCATCCATATAGCAGGCGGCAAGGCGGCCCAGGCCGCCGTTGCCCAGCGCGGGATCGGGATCATAGGCATAGAGGGAGTCAAGGGAAAAGCCCAGCTCGGACAAAACAGCCTGAAAATGCTCTGCCAAGCCAAGGTTTTCGAGATTCTTTTTGAGCTGTCTGCCCACCAAAAATTCCATGCAGAGGTAGTACACCCGCTTTGCACGGCGGCGGCGCACCTCGGCGCGGAAGTCGCCCGAGCGGGTGGTCAGCATATCCTTCACAAGCAGGACAACTGCCTTATACACCTGTGCTTCGGTGGCATCGGCAGGGCTGACACCGAAATAGCGGGAAAGCTTATTGGTCAGCAATTCTTTGAGGGTAGTCAGATCGGGGGGATTGTGCATAGTCACGGTATCCTTTCAAATCGGTAGTGCTGCAGTACTCAAAGCAAACTGCGGTAAAGGGCCTCGTACTGTCCGGCAGAGGCATTCCAGGAGAAGTCGGCTTCCATGGCATTCTTCATCAGCTTGGTCCAAAGCGTCCGGTCGCGGTAATAGCCCAGGCCGCGTTCCACGGCATCCTTCATGTCGTGGGCGTTGTAGGTGGCAAAGGTCACGCCGTTGCCGGTGCCTTGGGTGGGATCGGCGGGGGTGATGGTATCGTACAGGCCGCCGGTCTCTCTGACGATGGGCAGGGTGCCGTAGCGGCAGGCAATCATCTGCGCCAGGCCGCAGGGCTCACTCTTGGAGGGCATGAGGAAGAGGTCAGCCCCTGCATAAATTCGCTTGGACAGCGGCTTGTTGAAATCAATCATCACGGCAGCGCGCTGAGGGTAACGGGCACCGAGACCCCGGAAGAACTCTTCATACTCCTTCTCCCCCGTACCCAGCAGAACAAACTGCATTTCATTCTGTTCCATGATCTCGTCGATGACATGGCGGACCAGGTCAAGCCCCTTATGGGCAACCAGGCGGGTGATCATAGCCACCACAGGCACATCGGCTCGGACCTCCAGGCCCAGCTCCTCCTGCAGTACGGCCTTTGCCGCCGCTTTTCCCGCAGGATCTGCGGCATCAAAGGGTACCTTCAGCTCGCTGTCGGCGGCGGGATTATAATAGCCTACATCAATCCCGTTGACGATACCGGTAGATTTTTCGGCATAGCGGCGGGTGATATGCTCCAGGCCGTGGGCAAAGAAGGGCTCACGCAGCTCCTCGGCGTAGCGGCGGCTGACGGTACTCAGACGGTCGCAGCAGACGATAGCCCCCTTGGTGAGGTTGATATCGCCGTCATACTCCACCGTAGAGCGATCCCAATCGCCAAGGCCAAACACATCCCCCAGAGAAGCGAAACCGTATCGGCCCTGGTACTCGATGTTGTGGATGGTATACACCGTGCGGATGGCGGCATAGCGGGAATCGGAAAGATAGCGGCGCTTGAGATAGATCACCGAAAGCGCGCTCTGCCAATCGTGGGCATGGAGAATGTCGGGGAAAAAGTCCACCCGATTCATCAGATCCAGCACAGCGGTGGAGAAGAAGGCAAACCGTTCTCCGTCGTCAAAGCAGCCGTAGAGATTCTCCCGCTGAAAATAGAATTCGTTGTCTATGAAGTACCAGGTCACCCCATCCTTCTCCAGGGTGAAGATCCCGCAGTACTGCTGGCGCCAGGCAAGTCGGACGGTGATAGCGCCGATGAAGCTCATCTTGTCCCGCCATTCCTGCTTGACCTGGCCATAGAGGGGCATAACCACGCGAATGTCGATACCCTCCCCCATTCGTGCCTTGAGGGCGGCGGGGAGAGAGCCCAGCACATCCCCCAGTCCGCCGCTGGCGGCAAAGGGGAGTGCCTCCGCCCCTGCCATCAGTCTCCGCAGGGGGCGGGATGCATCCCGCGCTCCCTCACCCGGATTCTGCTCCGGGATGGGAAACAACACCGAGCCGGTCTTTTTCGCCTTGGGCTCCGCCGTCTTGCGGCGAGTAGTGCGCTTGGGGGCATCGGTTCCCTTTTCCTCGGTGGCTTCGGTCTTTTTGGTGCTGCGGCGGGGCTTCTTCGGTGTCGGTTCGGCAGCATTGACCTCAGCCTCGCCGACCGTATCCTTTGTTTCCTTCAGTTCGTTGAGTTCCTTCATTCTTCCTCCATCCCGCACCTGGGGTGCGGCGAGATATTTTCGGTATGGCGGCGGACTGCCGCCGGTGCAGAACAATCCCATCGGCGGGTCTGTTCCCGCCGATGGGATATGGATCGTGGTCAGATCAGAGCATCGTGCTCTTGTCGATATAGAACGGCAGAGAGGGATGGCCCGAGAGACGAACCCGCTCACGGATGACTACACTCTTATCGGCGATCACGCAATTCAGATCGGCATCGGCACCGATGTATGCATCTTCAAACAGGATAGAATTCTTCACCACGGCGTTGGGACTTACTCTTACGCCGCGGAAAATAATGCAATTCTCCACCTTGCCCTCAATGCGGCAGCCGTCGGCGATCATGCAGTTTCTGACCCGGGCAGATGCGGCATATTTGGTGGGAGGCGAGTTGCGGACATGGGTGAGGACGGGACGCTGCTCCACATTGAAGAGGGCATCCCAGCTGGCATGGTTGTTCAGCAGGGCCATGCTCTCCTTGAAATAGCCCGCCAGAGAGGACATATCCCCATAGGGACCGTCAAAGCGGTAGACACGGAAATTGCGGCGGGTGGCGTTCTTGGCCACGATGTCGTGGGTGAAAGAAGTGTAGCCGTGGGCAATGGAATCCTGCACCACGCTCTGCAGATAAGTGCGGGTGATGACCCAAATGTTCAGCCCCACGTTCTGCTCCCGCAGACCGGGCTGGGGACGCACCTCGCAGTCGAGGATGCGGCCATTGCTGTCCGCTTCGACGATCACGCGGCTCTTCTCCTCGGCAGTAATCACAGGAAGGCGCTTAACCACCATGGTCATGTCTGCGTTATGGGCGACGTGGTCACGGAGCACATCGGCCAGGTCGATGTTGCAAATCACGTCGCAGTCCGAGAGCACCACATAATCTTCCTTCAGCTCGGAGATGGACTGGCTGATGCTCTTCAGCGCTTCCAGGCGAGAGGAATAAAGGGCGTTGGCCATGGGATTACCGTTGGCGGTAATATAGGGTGGGAGCAGCTTGATGCCCCCGGAGCGGCGGGCCATATCCCAGTCCTTGCCCGAGCCGATGTGGTCCATCAGGGAGCGATAATTGTTATGGGTGATCACCGAAATGTTGGTGATGCCCGAGTTGACCATGTTGGACAGGGCAAAATCAATCAGGCGGTAACGGCAGGCAAAGGGAACCGATGCCATGGTGCGCATACGGGTCAGCTCGGGGATGTGCCGTCCGTGAAGATTCGAAAAGATAATACCGGCTGCGTTCATAACTCAGGCCTCCTTTTTGTATTCCGCAGAACCAGCGGCGACCATAACGCCGTCGGGCACCGTCTGCTTAGGGGAGATCTCGGTTTCGGCACCGATGACGGTCAGCTTGCCGCCGTCCCGGCGTGCCTTGCCCACCGTGGCTTTTGCGCCCACGGTGCAGTCGCTGTCAATGATGGCATATTCGATTACAGCACCGGCTTCCACCGAAATGTTGCCCATGAGGATGGAGTCCCGCACCACAGCCCCCGGCTCAATGCGT
This sequence comes from Clostridia bacterium, assembly GCA_017466495.1. Classification (GTDB taxonomy): domain Bacteria; phylum Bacillota; class Clostridia; order Oscillospirales; family CAG-272; genus SIG693. Next base: position 14,556 of record JAFTUB010000144.1, on the reverse strand, counting down.
ACGTCGCCGAAGAGCACCGAATGCTCCACTTCGCCGTGGATCTCGCAGCCCTCGGTGATCAGCGAATCGGAAAGCACCGCGGAAGCACCGATGATCTGAGGCGGTCTTGCCTCTGTGCGGGAGAAGATCTTCTTTCCGCTGTAGAGGTCAAAGACGGGACGGTCGCCCAGGAGGTCCATGTTGGCCTCCCAGAAGCTGTCCAGCGTCCCCACATCCTTCCAGTAGCCGCGGAAGGGATAGGCGTACATTTTCAGCCCGTCCTCCAGCATGGCGGGGATAATGTTCTTGCCGAAGTCCTTTGCCGAGTTTTCGTCCGCCTCGTCCCGGATCAGATAGCGGGTGAGGACATCGGTGTTGAAGATATAGATACCCATGGATGCCTTGTTGCTCTTGGGCTGAGGCGGCTTCTCTTCGAACTCCACAATGCGGAGTTCTTCGTCGGTATTCATGATGCCGAAGCGGCTTGCCTCCTCCAGAGGGACCTCAATGACAGCAATGGTCGCATCGGCGCCCTTCTGCTTATGGGCCTCCAGCATCTCACTGTAATCCATGTTGTAGATATGGTCGCCCGAGAGGATCAGCACATAATCGGGATCGTAGCGGCGGATAAACTGCAGATTTTGATAGATAGCATTGGCGGTACCGCGGTACCAGTCGCCGCCCTTCTTCCCCTGATAAGGGGGAAGCACCATGACACCGCCGTAGTTGCGGTCAAGGTCCCAGGGCTGGCCGTTGCCGATATACTCGTTGAGCACCAGGGGCTGATACTGGGTCAGCACGCCCACCGTATCAATGCCCGAATGGACACAGTTGGACAAGGGGAAATCGATGATCCGGTATTTGCCGCCGAAGGGAACGGCCGGCTTGGCCACCCGCTCGGTAAGGGTGTAAAGTCTGCTTCCCTGCCCGCCGGCGAGAAGCATGGCAACGCACTCTTTTTTCTTGTACATAAGTCTGCACCGCTTCGGAATCTCCGAAGCTTCCTTTCACTGTTATTCTATCGTCGGTCAAAGCGCATCGCGCAGGGTTACGATTGTGTTTTCTCCCCCGTGGGAAGAGGAAATTTCGCCGCTTGGGGCGCATAGATGAGGGCGGTATAGGCAGGAAGATCCAGGGTAAACCGCCTGCAGCCATCGACCGTTTCCGCGGGGCAGTATGCGATTTGTGCACGGCCATCGCCCCCAAACTCCTGTGCATTGGAGTTGAAGCAGAGGCGGTAGCCTGCGGGACCGTCGGGCAGATACAGGGCGTACCCGTACCGGTCCACAGGACCGAAGTTCAGCACCACCAGCACTTCCCCGCCCTGTCGGTCAAAGCGGCGGAAGCTGATGACGTTGTTCTCCCTGTCATCGGGATTAACCCAGGCAAAGCCCCGCCAGCTGTCATCGATCTCCCAAAGCGGGGGCGTTTCCAGGTAGAAGCGGCCGATGGCACCGGTGTAGATCTGCATCTTGCGGTGCATCTCGTAGTCGGTCATGAACCACTCCAGCTGATTTTGGTAATCCCACTCCCTGAACTGGGCATATTCGCAGCCCATGAAGGTGAGCTTTTTGCCGGGATGGGTCATCTGAAAGGCCAGGAAGGTTCGCATCTGGGCGAACTTTTCGGGATAGCTGCCAAACATTTTGTCGATGAGCGACTTCTTGCCGTGCACCACCTCATCGTGGGACACGGGGAGGATATAGTTCTCGTTGAAGGCGTACATCATGGAGAAGGTGAGCTTCTCATGTTTGTGACGGCGGAAAAAGGGATCGGTCTGCACATAATCGAACAGGTCGTTGGACCAACCCATGTTCCACTTGAAGTTGAAGCCAAGCCCCCCCGTGGAAACAGGGTGGGTTACCTTTGCCCAGGCGGTGGATTCCTCGGCGATCATGAGTACATCGGGAAACTCCCCGAACACGGCGGTATTGAGCTTTTGGAAGAAGGCCACCGCCTCAAGATTCTGATTGCCGCCATAAGAATTGGGCACCCACTTCCCGGGCTCACGGTCATAGTCCAGGTAGAGCATGGATGCCACCGCATCCGAGCGGAGGCCGTCGATGTGGAATTCCCGCAGCCAATACAGGGCGCAGGAGATCAGGAAGGACTGCACCTCATTGCGGCCCACGTCAAAGTACCGCGTTCCCCATCCCGCATTTTCCATGCGGTCATCCCCCTGATATTCGTACATGGGGTAGCCGTCGAACTCAAACAGCCCATGACGGTCCCGGGGGAAATGGGCAGGCACCCAGTCCAGGATGACACCGATATGATTGCGGTGGAGAAGATCCACCAGATATCGCAGGTCATTGGGGCTCCCGTAGCGGGAGGTGGGTGCGAAATATCCACAGCACTGGTAACCCCAGGAGCCGTCAAAGGGATGCTCGCCCAGGGGCATCAGCTCCACGTGGGTATAGCCCATCTGCCGCAGGTACGGCACCAGCTCGTGGGCGATCTCCCGATAATTGAGGTAGGCATCTCCCGCCTCGGTGCTTCTCCCCTCCCGGGTCATCCAGGAGCCCAGGTGCATTTCGTAAATGTGCATGGGAGCGGGGTAAAATCCGTCGGGAGAATCCATCACGGCGCGGCGATGACTCAGCCATGCGTCATCCCCCCAGGCAAAGGGAGTATCGTCGGGAATAATGGAGGCAGTCTTCTCCCCCCATTCCCCCATACGGGCATAGGGATCTGCCTTGAGATAGGTTCCGGCATCGGAGCTGACACGGTACTTGTAACGGCACCCGGTCAGGGGCTCGGCGCTCTCCAGCACAGCCTCCCAAATCCCCATCTCGGTGATCCGGGTCATGGGAAGACTCCCCCACCCGTTGAAATCCCCCGTTACCTCCACCCCATGGGCGCGGTAGGCCCACACGCGGAAGGTATATCGCCATCCCGCCGCTGTCTGCTCGGCGTGTACACCCATGTAGGTGTATGCGGTGAAGTTCGTTCCCTGATGAAAATAAAATGCCGCTTGGTTATCGGTTCCCGGGCTCTGTGCCACCGGAACCGCTTTTTGATTTGGCATGATAACACTTCCCTTCTGTTGCGCAGCGTACAGGACAAGTTTATGCCGACATGGGGTTAAATATGTCATCCGACGCCCCAAAACACAAAATTCGGTAACAAACCACGAAAAAGTCCTTGCATTTCGTCGAAGAAAACCGCGTTCTGTCGATGAATTTTTGTGTACTTTCATTATACCACATTTTCTCTTTTTCCGCAAGCACATTTCCCGCTTTTCCCAAAATTATTTCCTCTGCGGCACCAAAAAAGGAGTGCCGCACCGATCGGTACGGCACCCCGCGGGTGTTTCTGTTACGGTTCAGCGGGCGCGGCGGGCCTGCCAAAGTCAAAGACAACCTTGCCATCCTGCAGCACAAGAACCGCATCGAAAAATTTTCCGTTTTTGCTCTTGAAGCCTGAAATCTTTGCCGTCCTTCCATCGGTCAGCAGCTGGGATGCATGAACCAGAGAAACGGTGCGGCCGCAAATCACATTGTGGAATCCGAATTTACAGCCCTCCGTATAGCCTGAGCAGCCGTAGCCGAACTTTGTCCGCCGCACCTCACGGCCGCAGAGAGGACAGCTTCCCACCGCATCGCCGATGACGCCGTCATCGGTATCCAGCTCCGGGGACTGCACAGTTCGGTTGAACACCGCGGCGATCTCCTGCTCGGCCAGGTACAGGCCGGCCTTTACCCCCCACTCCCCGCGGTAGATCCGCTTGAGGGCGCGGCCAAGCTCCACGGTTTTGTACTTATCCATGGAAATGCCCATCCTCGCCAGCGACTCGATGAGGAACTCTCCGTCGGGCAGAATGGTATAGACATCCTTTTTTAGGGCGATGTACTTGCTCTTGATGGCGTTTTCAATGATTCCCGTCCGAGTGGCCTCGGTGCCAAGCTCCAGGCCCTCGAAAATCGCCCGATATTCGGCGGTATCGTCGGCCTCTTCCCCGTCCTCCCGTTCCTCGGCGGCTTTGTCCAATGCTGCTTTATCCTCGCGGAAGGGATTTTTGAGGTAGTTGTTGAGGGTTTCGATGGTATAATGCTTAGGGGGAGAGGTTTCCTTCTCCACCGGCTTGAAGTCGATGTTCACCGGGTCTCCCTTGTTGAGTTTCGGCAGGATCTTGTCCTTGCGGGGCGCGGTATCGTATTTCGTCCAGCCCGGCTCCAGGATCACCGTTCCCTTGAGGGAGAACTGCTCCAGATCCCCCACCGAAATGGTGATCTCGGTTTTCTCTACCCGGCAGGGCTCGGCGCAGAACACCGCCACAAAGCGGCGCATCACGGTGCCATAGACCTGTGCTTCCTCAGGGGTAAGCTGAGATTTATCGGGGATTTTGTAGGTCGGAGTCAGCGCCGAGTGAGACTCGATCTTGCTGTCGTCAAACACGGTCTTATCGTCCCGAAAGGCAACGGGGTAGCCCAGCTTTGCCACTCCTGCAAGAATCTCCTTGATCTTGTCCTTCTCTGCGGTGGCCAGGTATTCGGAGTTGGTGCGGGGATAAGTGAGATAGCCCCGCTCGTACAGGCGCTGGACGATTTCCAGGCTCTTGTCCATGGGCATTTTGCAGGTCTTGCCCAGCACATTCTGCAGTTTGGACAGGGAGTACAGCTTGCCCGGGGCAAGCTTGTCCTTTTTGCGCTTCACCTCGGTGACCACGGCGCCTGCCGCGTTATACTTGGCGCAAAGGGCCTCGGCGGCACGCAAATCGTCCCCCGAAAACCGCTGTTTGCTGGTGAGCTCTACCACCTCGCCGTTGGTCTCAGCACGGCTCACCGGAGCAAAATATGGCTCGGGCTTGAAGTTGCGGATGGCCATATCCCTGTCATAGATAGCCTTGACGATGGGAACGATCACTCGCCCCACCCGCAGGAAATGCCCCGTCTTTAGGGTAGCATATCGGGTGAGATTGACCCCATACAGCCAGTCGATGAGGGTGCGGGCATAGCCCTCGTTGGCCAGATTGTCGCACTCAGCAGCGGGCTTGAGGGATGCCAGGGCCGACCGCACCGTCTGCGGAGTCTGGTCGGGCAGCCACAGGCGATACTGTGGCTTTCCCTCCGCATCGGCCTGCCGCACGCAGAGGCGGATAATGATCTCTCCCTCTCGGTCGGCGTCCCCCGCATTGACGATCATCTCCACATCCTCTCTGTGGCAAAGCGAGCGGATGGTTTCAAACTGTTTCTCCACTCCGGGATCTACCTTTTTGTCCGCCCCTCGCCGAAGCTCAAACTGATACTTTTTCGGGAAACAGGGGATATTGGCCATTGTCCAGCGGGTGCTCCCGTCGGGGGTGGGAGAGTAGGCCTCGATATCACAAAGGGCGAAAAGATGGCCGAAGGCCCAGGTCACGATATATCCCTGGCCCTCGTAATAGCCGCCGACTTTCCGCATCTCCCCGATGCCCGCCACGATATTCCGCGCCAGGCTCGGCTTTTCGGCAATGATTAAGATCAACGGCCATCCACCTCCCTCACATAGGCTACGTTATACTTTTCCTCGGTGCCCGAGGAAAACAGCACCCGTCCATCCCGGGTGATCATAATGGCATCCAACCCGTCAAGGGACTCAATCAGGGCCATGCCCGCCTCCTCGCCCAGGCACATACAAGCGGTGCTCAGGGCATCCGCCTGGCGGGAGCTCTCTCCGATAACCGTCACCGAAGCCAGGCTGTTCTCGGCGGGATAGCCTGTTTCGGCATCCAGAATATGGGGGTAATACTTCCCTTCCGCTTCAAATCCGCGGTTATAGATCCCCGAGGTCACCACTGTTCCTTGGGTGGTTTCGAGTACAAGCAAGCTTTCACCGGCGGGGGATTCGGGATCCTGTACCCCTACTCGGTAGGGATCATCCGCAGTCCCGCCCATCACCAGCACATTACCGCCGAGGTTGAGAATGGCGCGCTCCACCCCCTGCGCCTGCAGGAAGGCGGCAAGTCGGTCGGCGATCTCCCCCTTGGCGATGCCCCCCAGATCCAGCACCGTTCCGGGATGATCGAAGTGTACCCGATTCCCCGTCAGACGCACACCTTCATAGCCTACCGTTTCCAGTGCTTCGGCAATGGCTGAGGACTCCGGCAGAATTGGTTCCGCCGCGGAAAAATTCCACAAATCGGACAGCCGCCCCACCGTGGGATCAAATGCCCCTCGGGTAAGCTTTGCCATATCCAGGGCAGAGGCGATCAGCGCCGCGGTTTCCGCCGAAACGGTATCAATCTCTCCCGCGTTCAGCTGTGCAAGCTCGCTTTCGGGATCGGTGCGGCTCAGGGCGCGCTCCGCCTCGGCAATCAACGCCAGGCAGGCATCCGCGGTTTCCTCACTGCCGCCGTAGAGGGTAATGCGCACCAGGGTATCCAGCATAAAGGCCTGTCGGGTATAGGTGCGCTCGCCACAGCCAATGCAGGCAAGGGTAGCCGTCAAGGCAAGCAGAACAAAAGCGATCGAGCGCTTCATCTTGTTCCCCCTCCCTTTCTTATACCGCGAAGAACCAGCTTCGCACAAACTGCGGTCGCCGCGCCGGTCAAAATCCCTGACAGCAGCAGAACCGGCGCATACGCCAAAGCCGCCCGATGGCCGATCCATATGCAAGCCACACACAGCTGGCCGAAATTATGGGCTGCGGCACCGCCGCAGCTGATGCCTATCAGGCCGATCCCCTTCATGCGGCAAAGCAGAAGCATCACCCCAAGGCTGAGTAATCCCCCCGCCAGGCTGTAGCAGAAGCCGCTGAAGCCCGCGTAAAGGATACCGGCCAGCAAAACGCGCACCAGCATCACACAGAATGCCGATCCGCCCCCCTCCAACATCAGGACGTAGAGAAGCACCGTATTGGCAATTCCCAGTTTTACGCCGGGCAGCCCCGGCAGGAAGGGCAGCTGCGCTTCAAGCCAGCCCAGGGCCAGGGCCAGGGCGGCAAACATCCCCAGGCGGGCAATTCTTCCCGCCTTTATATCCCATGTTTTGCGCATCGCCGCACCTCCCCGTCAAATTTGCTTAGTTTATTCTCCCGGCAGTTCAACCGACACCCGATTGGGCAGGCAGACGATCCACCGCTCATCGGGCAGGAGCTGCCTATCGGCCGGATTGCGCCAGCCGCAGGCCACGCAGGTTTTGTCGGGACAGTTGGCATCCTTCATCCGCACCGCCCCGTTCTTCACCTCCACCTGATTGAAGGCACCTCCCTCCCCCGTCACCGTGATGATCTCATCCCGATCAAGGGAAAGTTCGGTGTACAGGGTACCGTCGCGGTAGACGCGAACCACCCCGCCTTCGCCCCCGAATCCAAGGGTAGACACCGCAAACAGCATCAGTGCCAGCAGGGCAATCGCCCCAATCACAATCCAATCCCGTGCCCGCATACGGCACCTCCTTTTTGTGATGGAATGGGGGTGTCGCACCGTTTGTGCAACACCCCCGCAGATCGGCGATCAACCGATCAGCCGGTATTCGATCATCACCGGATGGTGATCGGAGGCAAAATCTCCGTTGATTTTCTCGTCGCAGACAAAATATTTGTCCACCAGAACCGACTCACGGCTCACGAAGCAGAAGTCAATGATCTTGCTGGAGTCGCCGTAGTCGTGGAAAGTTGCGCTGTTGTCGGTGGAAAGTGCTACCGCAGCGCCGTCTGCCAGGCGGTTGGCAGTGATGGTTTTGTACAGATCCCCGCCCTTGGTGGTATTGAAGTCACCGGTACAGACCACGGGAAGATCAGGATGCTTGGCCAGGAACTCCAGCAGAACCCCTGCCTGCAGGACTCTCGCCTCTTCGGTGGTGTGCTCCAGGTGCGTGTTCAGGCACAGGAAACGCATTCCGTCGCTCTTTCGCTCCAAAATGGCGTAGGTGTAAATGCGGTTGAGGGAGGATTCGTCAAACTTGGAGGGGACATCGGGCGTAGGGGAAAGCCACTTGGTATCGCTCTCGATAAGCTTGAACTTGTCCTTGGCGTAGAAGATCGCGCTGTGCTCACCTGCACCGAAGAGATCACGCCCCACGCCGACACAGGCGTAGGTGTCGCCAAAGGTATCCTTGAGATAATTCATCCAGCTGACCGATGCTTCCTGGACGCCGATGGTGTCAGGCATATACTTCCTGATCATGTCGCTGACCCGCTTCATCCGCTCATCGGTGATAGAGCTGACCCAAACATTGAAGCTCATGGCAGAAAGAGTATCCTTCTCTCCAACCGCCACAGGGGTATTCCCCTCAAGCGTGATCGCAACCGTCTTCTCGCCGGACTCAACGATACGCTCCATCAGATCCTTCACCGCTTCGGTCGTATCGGCAGGGGTACCGCCTGCCGCCAGGACGAAGGTACGGTCAGCGGTATCGGCGGCCAGCAAATACTGTCCTGCGCCGGGGGCCGTACTGAGAGACGCAGGCAAACTTGCCTTATCGCTGAGGCCAATGTAAATTACGCCCTGCTTTGCATCAAGCTTATTGAGGGCGGTGCTCTTCTCTACCGGGAGCACATAGCCCACCTTGGATGCAACAAAGGCTGAGAGCATTTCTGCCAGCACCTTGTTGTAAGCCTCGTCCTTGTCATAGACCACAGTGAAATCGGCGATGGATTTGCCGCACAAGGTCAGGTCATCCACCGCGTAGTCCCCGGACTTGACACTGCGCATACCGTCGGTCACAAAGAATTTGCTGTCAGCAGAAAGACCATCCAGCACTTCGGTGCAGAAGAGATCAAAAGCCGAACGAGTCGTGTCAGAAGAACGACCTGCGATCACTAGCTTGCCATTGATCACAGCATAGCCATAATCGTTCATCTTCATCCCGGACAGAAATTCCGCCGTTTCCGGACGGTTGGTTACCCCAATCAGAATTTCTTCCTTCTCTATGGAATACCCCGGAACTCCCTCGCGGTAAAAGTCATCGCTCAAAGGAATGTTCACCCCGACCTTATCCGTCAATGCCTGAGACAAAGCGGATGCAGCTCCGTAGACTGTACTGTCGGCTTTTTCCGCGTGGATAATGCGATACTGTCCCAGCGCCGATAATTCGATACCGTTCAAAGGGACTTCTGTTTCGGCAGGCGAATTGGTATCTGCGGGGACGTCGCCGCCGGATGTGCAGGAAGCCAACGCTCCACAGCACACAATTGCGGCAATGAAAAGCAGCCAATGTTTCATTTTCATAGTTTGTCCTCCATTTTGAACATCATAAATTGAGGAAGAGGTGGCATTTGCAGAAAACAAACCTGAATGCAAGCATCCAGGTTTTTTTTCTGCATTCGACCGATAATCAGTCTTCGCTGGGGAACATCATATTGTACCACTCGTTATACACATAGTTGGGCGAGCCCTCGGCAGTAATACCGACAGCTTCCTTCATGGTGGCATCGGCGGCGATTTCAGCGTAAGCCGAATCAAAGAACGCCTTCAGCTCCTCGGCATTCTGGCAGGCATCCAGCTTGGCAAGATAGGTCTCGCTGAGCTGCTCGATGTAGTCCACATACTCCATCTTGAGATCGGTTTCAGCAAAGGTGAAACCGGTCAGAGGGTTGAGGCGGGCATCCAGGTTCTGCTTCTTTGCGGTCTCCCAAATGGCGGGATCCACACCCTCTTCGGGATGAGCGATGAAAGCGTTACCGGTCTTGCCCAGATCCATGATGTAGGTTCTGTTGAGGCGCTTCAGCATACCGGTATCTTCGTCGATGATGTAGTTCACACCCTCGATACCGTACTGCAGAAGGTTGCGAAGCTCGGAGTTGGTGTTGAGGTAGGTGATGATTTCCATGCTGCGGGCAACACTGCGGGTGTAGGGCGTTACGCCGAACATACCGCCGTACAGGGTCTCCTCGTCAGCCATGGGATTCTCGAGAACGATCATCTCGTACTCTTCGCCGTAGGTCTCTACCATGTCATAACCGCCCTTGACCACAGCAATACCGAAGGGATCGGAAAGCTTGGCATCGGTCTTCATGTAACCCTTATCCTTGAAGGTCTGGATTGCCAGCATCTGGTTAGTGAGCTGGGTGGTAGCAAACAGGCTTCTCATGTTGACACGGGAACCCATGGAGCTCGAGGGGCCGACATAAGCCGCCATGATGGAACGGCCGCCGTCCTCATATTCCATGGTCTCACGGTTGAGGTTGAAGTACTTGACGTTGGTCACCTCGATATCACCGCAAACGGGGGTAACTTCGGGCTTATACTTAGCAACGTCAGCAACAAAATCAACGGTAGAATAGAGATCCTTGAACTCGGAAACATCATAGCTGAGCTCCTCAGCCAGAGCCTTGTTGACCATCAGGAAAGTGTATTCGCCGATGACGCTGTTGTTGGGAATTGCATAGGTAGAACCGTCAATAACAGCTGCATCCATGAACACAGGATTGATGTAGTCCTTGAGCTTCTTGGAGGAGCTCTGGAGCTCGTCATCCAGGCGCTCGAGATACTCATTATCGATGTACTCCAGCATACGGTCATAGCCGTCGATGAAGATGATGTCTACCTGGCGGTCGGTCTTCTCGGGATACTTCAGCTCGGAGAGACCCCACTCGTTGAGTACGGTTTCCTCAGCGGTGGTCTCATCGCTGGTCTCCTCGGCAGTGGTCACGGGCAGGGTCTTACCCTCTGCCTTCAGGCGCTTCATTTCTTCCTTCAGGCGCTTTTCCTCAGCCTCTTCAGCTTCCTTGAGCGCATCAATTCTGGCAAACTCGGCCTCGAGAGCACCGTAGTACTCATCGTAGGTGTAGAAGTACATCAGAACCTGGGTCTTGAACTTGGCCTTGGTGATCTTATTGAAAGCCTCCTCAACTGCGGCAGCAGCTTCGGGAGTTGTTTCCTTTTCGGTAACGAGATACATCGTCAGCGTTTCGGTGTAGCGAGATGCATCCTCATTCACATCGTTGATGGTGTCACTGTCCGAACTCGATCCGCAGCCGGTCAGCATTACGGAGAAGAGCATCATTGCAGTCAGCACGAGACTGATGAGCCGTTTTTTCATAATTGATCTTGATCCTCCTAAGTTTATTGCATGCGGCAGCGCCAACTGCCGACTTAGATACTATAATATTTTACACGAAATCCCGCTTTCTGTCAAGGCATAATTTATGAACAAATCGGGATAAAAAGCTTTTTGGGGCTTTGCGGGGAAAATCCTGCGAAAAAGCGAAGGCATTTTCCACAATTACAAAGCGAGCTTTTTGGATGCAGCCACAAAAAAATCAGCATATAGCACAAGAAATCGCATGATTTTTTGTACACAAGGGATAATCTTTTCGGTCTGCGAGGATCAATCCAAATAGTCGCGAAGGCGCTTGGAGCGGCTGGGATGGCGCAGTTTGCGCAGAGCCTTCGCCTCGATCTGACGGATGCGCTCACGGGTGATGTTGAATTCCTTGCCCACTTCCTCCAGGGTACGGGAACGGCCGTCCTCCAGGCCAAAGCGAAGCTTCAGCACGTGCTCCTCACGGGGCGTGAGGGTGTGCAGCACTTCGTTGAGCTGCTCGCGCAGCAGGGTGTAGGATGCGGCCTCGGCAGGAGCGGGGGAATCGTCATCGGGAATGAAGTCGCCCAGGTGGCTGTCTTCTTCCTCACCGATAGGCGTTTCCAGGGAAACGGGATCCTGGGCCACTTTCATGATTTCACGGACCTTGTCGGCGCTCATGCCCATCTTCTCGCCGATCTCCTCGGCGGTTGCCTCATGTCCCAACTCCTGCAGGAGCTGACGGGAGTAGCGGGACACCTTGTGGATGGTCTCCACCATATGCACGGGAATACGAATGGTGCGTGCCTGGTCGGCAATGGCACGGGTGATGGCCTGACGGATCCACCAGGTGGCATAGGTGGAGAACTTATAGCCCTTCTCGTAGTCAAACTTGTCCACTGCCTTCATCAGACCCAGGTTGCCTTCCTGAATCAGATCCAAAAAGAACATTCCCTTGCCCACATAACGCTTGGCAATGGACACCACCAGGCGGAGGTTAGCCTCCACCAGCTCATTTTTCGCCTCCTCGTCACCCTCGGCCATCTTCTTGGCCAGGAGCATTTCCCGCTCGGCGTCAAGCAGCGGAACCTTACCGATCTCCTTGAGATACATACGCACCGGGTCGTCAATGGCAAGGCCTTCCTGGGCCAGCATCTTCTCCATTTCCTCGGCGCTCTCATACTGCTCCACCTCGGTTTCGATTTCCTCGAAGCCCGAGTTATCCATATACCCCGGAACGGCGATGCCGTTGCTCTCCAGGGTCTCATAGAGCTTGTCAATCTGCTCCATGTCATAATCCAGTTCTTCCAGTGCCTCCTCAATGTCGGTGCCGGACAGCGCGCCCTGCTTACCCTTTTCAATGAGTTCGGTTACATCAAGTTTCTTGTTGTTGCTCATGCTTTATCCCCTTTACGGTATGTATTTCATCTTTGTTTTTATGTTGTTTTGTCTTTCTTTTTGGCCGCCAGGGCAGCGCGTTTACGCTCTACGGCGGAAAGGGCGCCTTCATCGGCATGCCGGCGCCGCTCAGCCTCGCTATGCAGAAGCTCGGCGCTTTCCCGCAGAACACTGATGCCGTTTTCGCTCAGGCCTCTGCGCTCAATGCGCATTTTCTCCAGCCGTCCCAGTTCCTCGGGAGAGAAATGTTCACCCAACAGGCCGATCTCAAACCCCGCATCACTGCGTTCCAGTTCAAGGATTGCCCCGAAGGCCCGTCGGCCGAAATCGGTGAAGAAGTCCTCCTCAGTAAGCGGAACAGCCCCGGAACAGACGGCGGCACGGTGTTCATCATAGAGAAGCATCAGCCCCAGCACCGTTTCCTCACCGCGGGAGACCCGCATATTCTTGGCGGCATCGGGATTGACGCGATCGCCGTAGCCCGCCGCACCTGCGTGGGCTTCCCTGCTCTCCTGCTTTTTCTGTTCACGGCGCATTCGTCCGGCCTCACGTTCTACATCCTGGCGAAGGATATCGGGTGGGAGTTCCAGCCGCTTGGCCGCCTCCAAAATGTATACCTCCCGTTCCACACGGGAGCCGCTTGCGGCGATCAGCCGGCAGACCTCAGCCGCGGCCTTGATCTTCTCATCAGCCAGGGAAAGATCCTTGGGAGCGAGAATGGCCTCCAGCCTGTATTCGAATCCGGTACTGCTTCCGGCCAGCAGCTGGCGGAAGCGATCGGGCCCGTAGGCTTTGATATATTCATCGGGGTCTTTTGCGCCCGTCATCCGCAGGACGCGGGTCTCAAGCCCCACCTCGCCCAGGATGCGCAGCGCCTTCTGTGCTGCCCGCTGTCCCGCCTCGTCGCTGTCGTAGGAGATGACTACCCGGGAAGTATATTTGGTCATCAGCCGCGCCTGCTCGGGGGTAATGGCGGTGCCGAGGGTTGCTACAGCGCAGGGAAAGCCTGCAGCGTGGAGAGCAATGACATCCATATACCCCTCGCAGAGGATCATCTGCTCGGCGCAGTTGCCCTTGGCATAGTTGAGGGCGAAAAGATTTTTGCTCTTTTTGAAGGCCGGGGTATCCGAGGAATTGAGATACTTCGGCTTGCTGTCGTCCATAACGCGCCCGCCGAAGGCAATCACGTTGCCCGCCACGTCGATGATGGGGAACATGATCCGATTGTGGAAGAGCGAGAACATATGGCCGCTCCGGTCACTGCGGCGGCAGAGGAAACCGGCGATCATTTCCTCGTCGGTATATCCCTTTCCCCGCAGAAAGCGGTAGAGACTGCTGAAATCGTTGGGGGCAAATCCCAGGCCGAAGCGCCGTACGGTGGCTCCGCTGAGCTGACGCTTGGCCAAATATGCCCGCGCCTCTGCTCCCGCATCGGTGTTCAGAATCTCCCGAAAATAGCGAGCCGCGGTCTTGTTCATCTCCAGCACCCGGGAGCGCCGGACACCGTCTTCCCTTACCTCCCCCTGCTGGGGAACGGCAAGGCCTGCCCGCGCAGCGAGAAAGGCGATGGCCCCGGCATAATCCAGGTTTTCCTGGCGCATGATGAAGGAGATCACATCTCCCCCTGCACCGCAGCCAAAGCAGTAGAAATGCCGATCGGGGAAAACAGTAAATGAGGGAGTCTTCTCGCTGTGGAATGGGCAGCAGCCGGAGAGATTGGCTCCCGCCCGCCGCAGCTGGACATAGCTCCCCACGACCTCTTCCAGGTCGCATCGCTGCTTCAGTTCTTCAATAAAATCACGTGGGATCAAGGCTTATTTTCCTCCCCACACCCGCGGGATGTACAATGCACGGTAGAGCTCGATGGCGTAACGGTCGGTCAGGCCCGCCAGGTAATCGCAGACACAGCGGCCGACCCCCTCTTCCTCCAGGCTGCGCACATAAAGCTCGGGCATCCGCTCGGGATTTTGACAGAAATAATCAAACAGGCGGGAAAGCAGCTCCTTGGCCTTGCTCTCCTCTCCCTTGGCCACCGGATTGCGGTACACCCGATCAAACAGAAATTCCCGCAGGCGGGCGGTGGCATCTCCCACCTCATCGGTCATGGTGATCACGGGAGAATTTTCGCTGGCGGTGATCACCGAGGTCACCATGGTATTGATCCGCTCGCTGTGGCCGCGGCCCAGCACCCGAAGCAGGTCGGCGGGACTGTCATCCAAAGTCAGGATCCCCG
>JAFTUB010000143.1 GCA_017466495.1 Clostridia bacterium | reverse complement strand
TGATCCGCCCCCCCGCAGCCCGGCGGGCGTTGATCAAGGCGGCGGTTTCCTCGCTGACGCTGAAATATTCGGTGTGCATCACGTGCTCGTCCACCCGGTCTGCCTTGACGGGGCGGAAGGTCCCCAATCCTACATGAAGCATCACAGGAGCGACGGCAATCCCCTTGGCTTTGATCTTCTCCAGCAGCTCAGGAGTAAAATGCAGGCCGGCGGTGGGAGCAGCCGCAGATCCCTCCTCACGGGCGTATACCGTCTGATAGCGGGAATTATCCCCCAGCTGCTCGGTGATGTAGGGCGGCAGGGGCATCAGCCCGATCTCGTGCAGGATCTCGTAGACGTTGGCGTATTTTTCGCGGTCATAGTCGAAGCGGACAATGCGGTTCCCTTCCTCCACGATATCCTCCACCTCGGCTGTGAGCATACCGCCGCCGAACACAACCCGCATCCCCACCCGCGCCCGCTTGCCGGGGCGCACCAGGGTCTCCCAGCGGTCAAGGCCGTGATTGCGCAGAAGAAGCAGCTCAATGGCCGCTTCGGGGCGGCCCTCCGCATGACCGTACAGCCGGGCGGGAATCACCTTGGAATCATTCACCACCAGGGTGTCTCCCGGCTGCAGGTAGTCGAGAATATCGTAAAAATGCCGATGGGTGACGGTCCCCTCGCCGCGGTCAATGACCATGAGGCGGGACTCGTCCCGGCGCGGGGCGGGATGCTGAGCGATCAGCTCGGGGGGAAGATCGTAGGCAAAGTCCGCAGTGCGCAGATCGGTCTTGGGTTTTTCATTGATGATGGGCATAAGCTGTCTCCGTGTATTCCGTATTTGCATAAATTGCGATAAAATTTCTCCAAAAGCATTGACAAGCGACACGCTTTATGTTACTATATCCCCGTACCCCCATAGGGTGCGGCACATATACTTATTGATAGAGGCGCGGAGTGTGACCGCGCATCACCGAGGCTGCTGCGGCCGTTTGAGGTGATGCCCGAGCGCAGACCGCCGAAGTGGTTTCCCCGCAGCGGGGGCAGCCGCTGGTCCGCTCGGTTAACAGCTGACGGACTGTCGTCAATTTATTTTGATGGAGAGCTATCTGTATTGTAATGAGTCGCCGACAGGCTTTTTCTGCCGTGCATCTATTATATTACAAGTACAGCTGGTTTTCAACCGGTTTTTTTATTTTTTCTGCGGTTTTGCCTGTTTTCCGCCCGCCAAACGGCAAATTTTCACCCACTCGAAAGGAAAATTCATCATGTCCATGACAAAACCTACCATTTTCACCGGTGCAGCTGTCGCCGTCATTACTCCCTTCCGCAATGGACAGATCGACTACCCCGCCTTTGACCGCATTCTTGAGGATCAGATTGCCAGGGGCACCGATGCCATTGTGGTGGCAGGCACCACCGGTGAGGCGGCAACCCTGACCCATGAGGAGCACTGCGACCTGGTTGCCCACGCTGTGGAAACCGTGGCAGGCAGAGTCCCCGTCATTGCCGGCACCGGCTCCAACGATACCGCCTACGGCATCGAGCTTTCCCGCGCCGCCTGCGATGCAGGTGCCGACGCGCTGCTGCTGGTCACCCCCTACTATAACAAGGCTACCCCCAAGGGCCTGATCAAAAACTTTATGGAAACGGCAGATGCCACCAACAAGCCCATTATCCTCTTCAACGTGCCCTCCCGCACCGGCGTGAACATTCCCCTCTCGGTGTACAAGGAACTGGCCAAGCATGAGCGCATCGTAGCCGTCAAGGAGGCCTCCGGCAATATCAGCGCCGTGGCAGCCCTCGCAGCAGAGTGCGGCCGCGATCTCGACATCTACTCGGGCAACGACGATCAGATCGTGCCCATCCTGTCCCTGGGCGGCAAGGGCGTCATCTCGGTGCTCTCCAATGTGATGCCCAAAGAAACTCACGACATCGTGGCCGATTACCTGGGCGGCAACGCTCCCCGGGCAACCGAGATGCAGCTGAAGCTGCTGGACCTCATCGATGCCCTCTTCTGCGAGGTCAATCCCGTTCCCGCCAAGACCGCCATGGCTATGCTGGGCTTCTGCACCGAGGAGTTCCGTCTCCCCCTGTGCGAGATGGAGGATGCAACCCGCGCAAGACTGACCGCCGCCATGAAGAAGCACGGTCTGCTCTGAGCCTTTCCCCAAAACACCAAAATCAAGGACGTACAAACATGACCAACATCATTCTCTCCGGCTGCCTTGGCCGCATGGGCCGTGCAGTCTGCGACGCCGCAGCTGAACGGGGCGACCGCATTGTCGCCGGCATCGACCCTCTGGGCGGGACTGCCAATTACCCCGTCTATACCTCTCCCGCCGGGATTCCCGCCGACTGTGCTGCCGATGTGATCATCGACTTCTCCCATCACACGGCACTCCCTGCCCTGCTGGAATTCGCACAGGCACGCAATCTCCCCGTTGTGGTGGCCACCACCGGACATACCGCCGAGGAAACTGCCGCCATGCAGGAAGCCGCCCGGCGCATCCCCGTTTTTTTCTCCCGTAATATGTCCTTAGGCATCAATCTGCTCACCGAGCTCTGCCGCCGTGCCGCCGCGACTCTCGGCACCGGCTTCGACGTGGAGATTATCGAGCGGCACCACAACCGCAAGCTGGATGCCCCCAGCGGCACCGCCCTGATGCTGGCCGATGCCATTGCCGAGGAGCGTGAGGAAAGCGAATATGTCTACGACCGCCACGCGGTACGCCGTCAGCGGGACAAGCGCGAGATCGGCATCCATGCCGTGCGTGGGGGAACCATCGTGGGCGAGCATGAAGTGATGTTCGCGGGTCGGGATGAGGTCATCACCCTCTCCCACAGCGCCGCTTCCCGTGAGGTTTTCGCCACCGGTGCCCTTGCCGCCGCCGCATGGCTGCCCGGCAAGTCCGCAGGGATGTACGCCATGCCCGATATGGTCAGAGAGCTGTAATCAAATACAAAAATAACGACAGGATGCCGCGCTCAGCGCGGCATCCTGTCGTTTTACCGTTTAGACGAATGTTTTTTTGCCTTCAGTTCCCTCACAGTGTACTGTCTTTGGCAGGCGGAGCAGAAAAACTCCACGTGCATGAACTTCACTTCACCCCGGACAGTCGTGTCTGCAAGTTCAAAATCATAGTTCCGGGCAGCCGGGGAGTCGGAGTGTACCGTTTCCGATACGGTTCTGCGGGTGAGCCGCTGTCCGTAGCCGGGGCAAAAATGCCTTTTGCAGTACACGAAGAAGGGATCCTCACATCGAAAGCTCAAGCCTCGGCTTCCCATCGGTTCACCTCCTGCGGTTTACTCGGGCAGGTATTCCACCTGAGGGTAGTGCAATTCCTCCAGCACCTTGTCCCAGCGGGCGGTCATGTCACTGTCGGGATCGTGGCGCAGCACGGGAAGGAAACCCGCATCCAGGTACTGCTTGATGGCGGGAAGGCGGAAATCGTCGGTGGTGAGCACCGTGTGGGTCACCCCAAGGCTCTCGATATGAGCCAGGGCGTGGGCCAGCATGGCGTGGCCGATGCCCTTCCCTCGGCATTCGGGGAGGGAGCCCACCATGTGGATGTATCCGTGCCCCTCGGCATAGCGGAGCCCCACAATGGTGGCCACCCGCTTGCCGTCGGGATCAACAACAAAGAAGAGATCCTCCTCCGGGCGGAGATCCCGCCAGCGAAGGATGTATTTTCCAAAGGCGGCGGCATTGTCCTCCACCCGAACCAGCCCCTGGGCCACAATGGCACCCCACTCATCAACCTCGCCGTCAGCACCGCTGTAGGCGACGATACGATACCCCTCGGGCAGGGCGCGGGGGGCAACCGGTGCGGAGGGACGCAGCATCTTCAACTGTTTCATGCCTGCTCCTCCTGTTCGGAACCGGTCTGCAGGCCGCGGAGCTCCTCCATGAAGGTTTCCACATCCTTGAACTCACGGTAGACCGAGGCAAAGCGGACATAGGCCACCGCATCGGCCGATTTGAGTTTCCGCATGGCCAGCTCACCGATCTCGGTAGTGGTCACCTCGGGCCGCAGAGAATTCTGCAGCTCGCTCTCGATCTCCGATGCGATCTGCTCGGCATTGACCGGCCGCTTCTGACAGGCCTTCATCAGCCCCGACAGCAGCTTGGAGCGGTCGAACAGCTCCTTGGTCCCGTCCTTCTTGCATACCAATACCTGAATGTGATCAATCACCTCAAAGGTAGTAAACCGCTTGCCGCAGGATGCACATTCGCGGCGGCGGCGAATACTGGAGCCATCCTCGATCGGTCGGGAATCGACAACCTTGCTGTCGGGGAAGCCGCAGCTGGGACATTTCATGATCAGACACCATCCTTTGTGGTAGTATATGCCTTATCATACCATATTTTCGGGTATTTGTAAAGAGAAATCCTGAGATTTGCCCACCGAAACGGGAGAAAAATGACCGCATACATCCTCCAGTACATCACTGAGGGTACAGGGAAATACACCCGCTTCCAGCAGATAAGTGAAGAAGGCTTCGGCGCGTGCAGAACTGCGGTCATAAAGGAAAAGAGGGGTTTTCTCTTCCCCTGCGCTGTCCTTCAGCACCGCGCCTACCGCATAAGCCCTCTGGTCCCCAACCGACACGGCATACATCCGGTAGGTCAGCGCCATCTTCCCGATCCGTCTGGTCTTTTCCCGCAAAAGTTCTACCCAGCAGGACGATGCTGTTCCCGCATATGTCAAATTCTCCATGTTTGTTATTCCTTTCTGTGTTCAATGCTGTCCGATATGGCTTCGCGGAACACGCCAAGTATAGCACAGTCCCTCTCCTCTCGAATATTAAGATTTTTGCTTATTTTTTGCATGAAATATCCATAATTTTCTATATCAATTAAATCCTGGATAATTTTACCCAATTTTCTCCCCAAATCAGCCCTCTGAAAACCGACAGGATGAATGATTATGCACTTTTTTTCGTCGGACTCGGCCTGTTTCTGTCGAAAATCCCCCCATCGGAAGATTTTGTTCCTTTACTTCCCGAAGTTTTTTCGCTATACTGATACTGTACAGTTGTAATTTCCTACAGATTCGTGCACTTTCCCCCGCCGGATGGAGAAATTCTCCTCAATCCGCGCGAGAGACGGATCCCCGATATTCATGCACGTTTCGGTGAATATTTTTCCAAGGAGGTCCCCATGTCCCCTAAACGTCCCTCTTTTCTCCGCTGTCTTGCAGGAATTTCCCCAATTTCCGCAAGGATCCTGCACATCGGCCTACCGTACATCGCTGCTCACCTGCTGCTGATCACCTGCCGTTTCTGCCGGGAGGCTCGGCTCTCCCCTTTCCATGCGGCGATAGTCTTCACCCCGCAGGCAGAAGTCCTGCTCTGTGTCCTTGCCATTCTCATCGGCGGTGCCGCACTTTTCGATTATCTGGACAAAAATACATTCCCCTGAAAATCTCCCGCGCCGCGCAAAATCCCCTTGCCTTTTCGGGCGAGATATGCTATAATAAAATGATACAGTTTTACGTGAAAGGATCGATGCATATGCCCGAATTCCACCGTCAAAGCCCCAAGGTCCCCCGCCGTATCCTCACTTCTTTGCTTGCCTCTGTTTCGGCCGGTGTGGTTCCCCGCGCCGGAGCACCCTATATTGCCATCGGCCGCACCGATGAGATCGCCGCCCTTTTGGGCGATCTGGAATCAGTGAACGAAGGCGGCGGCTCCATGCGCTTCCTCATTGGCCGCTACGGCAGCGGTAAGAGCTTCCTCATGCAGCTGATCCGCGGCTATGCCCTGGAGCGGGATTTCATCACCGCCGACGCCGACCTCTCCCCCGAGCGGAGACTTTACGGCACCGGCGGCAGCGGCGTTGCCACCTATCGGGAACTGATGAAAAATCTCGCTTCCAAGGCCTCCCCCGACGGCGGTGCCCTGCCCCGTTTGATTGCCCGCTGGATCGGCGATCTGCAGGCGGCTCTGCTGGCTGAGGGTATCTCCGCCGAGGATGAGGGCTTCCGCACGGCGCTGAGCGCAAAGATCACCGCCGTTCTGCGGGAGATGGAATTTTTGGTGGGCGGTTTTGACTTTGCCTCCGTGGTCACCGCCTACTACCGGGCTTACCTTGACGGGGACGACACCCGCATGAGTGCCTGCCTGCGCTGGATGCGGGGTGAGTTCGCCACCAAAACTGAGGCGCGGAGCGCCCTGGGGATGTCCATCTCCACCATCATCGATGACGACAACTGGTACGATTATCTCAAGCTGTGGGCGTCGCTGGTGCGGCAGATGGGCTACCGCGGGCTGGTGGTCTTCATTGACGAGTGCGTCAATCTCTACAAGATCAGCCACCGCGTTTCCAGGGAGAACAACTACGAAAAGATCCTCTCCATGTTCAATGACACCCTGCAGGGACGGGCTCCCGGCCTTGCCCTGATCTTAGGCGGCACGCCCCAGTTTCTCGAGGACAGCCGCCGCGGCCTGTTCAGCTATGAGGCGCTGCGCTCCCGACTCTGCGACAGCCGTTTTGCCCTGGAGGGCTTCAAGAACCTTATCGGCCCCGTGATCCGTCTGCGCCGTCTGTCCAATGACGAACTCTTTGCTCTCATCCGCCGCATCACGGCGCTCTACGCCCAAAACTATAACTGGGAACCCCGCATCACCGAGGAGGAAATGGTGCAGTTCTTGAATCTCTGTCTCGACCGCGCAGGTGCCGATGCCATGATCACTCCCCGCGAAATGCTGCGGGACTATATGACCGTGCTGAACATTCTCATGCAGAATGAATCTGCTCGATTTGCCGATATTGTAGGCACGGTGACCCTGTCAGCCAACGCCGATTCCGCCGAAGCAGAAAAAACGGATCTGCGCCCCGGTGTCACCGAGGCCCCCGGTGCCCCCTCCGCCGCATCGGTTACCCTGGACGACCTGGAGTTTTGATTCCCGCCAACATTACAACCGCAAGGAGATACACCATGCCCAACTTCATCATACTATCAGCTGAGCTCAGCGATATTCCCAATCTGCTGGACATGATCCGCGAGCTGGCGGATTATGAGCATATGCTCGATGCCGTGGTGGCCGATCCCGAGGAAATGGCCGACTGGATGTTCCTGCGCCGCGTGGCCGAATGCCTCATTGCCGAGGAAGACGGCACCCCTGTGGGCATGGCGCTCTTCTTTCACAATTACTCCACCTGGCTGGGCAAGGCGGGGATCTATCTTGAGGATCTCTACGTCCGTCCCGCCTACCGCGGACGGGGCTACGGCAAGGCTTTGCTCTGCCGTCTGGCGGCTCTCACCGTTGAGCGCCGCTGCGGGCGGCTGGAATGGGCCTGCCTCGATTGGAACACCCCCGCCATCGGTTTCTACCGCGCCCTGGGGGCCGTTCCCATGGACGAATGGACCACCTATCGGCTTACCGGTGAGGGCCTGACGGCGCTTGCCGGCGAAGATCGCCTATGACTCGCGCAGCACAGGCGGCGGAGCGTCTCTCCGCCGTGATTGCAAACTGCGATGTGCTGGAGGTGGCCTGCGGGACGGCGGAGTTTTCCATCGCCGCCGCCGAGCTTGCCGCCGGCGTGACCTGCATCGATCTCGACGACAGCCGCCTTCTGCCCGAAGTACGCGAGCAGGAGAACATCGTCTTCCGCACCATGGATGCCGCCGCCATGCGCTTCGGCAATGACAGCTTTGATACCGTGGTGCTTTACAATGCGGCATTCCACGTGGCGGAACAGCTTCCTGCCGTGCTGGATTAGTGC
>JAFTUB010000142.1 GCA_017466495.1 Clostridia bacterium | reverse complement strand
TGAATACGTTGAAGAGGATGGGCATACCGCCGTCGCTGAACTTGCCGTCCATACCCCAGAGCTTGGTGATCTGGTCCATGGAAGCGAAGTTGAGGGACTCAAGCACGGGGCCGCGGCCGGTTGCGCCATCACCGCAGTTGGAGATAACGATACCGGGCTTGTGGTTGGATCTCTTGTAGAGAGCAGCACCCAGAGCGATGGGAGCGGATGCGCCGACGATTGCGTTGTTGGGCATCAGACCGAAGGGAATGAAGAAAGCGTGCATGGAGCCGCCGAGACCGCGGTTGAAACCGGTGGTTCTGGCGAAAATCTCAGCGAGCGCACCGTAGAGCAGGAAGTTGATGGCCAGCTCCTTGATGTTGCCGCCGGCGTTCATGTGCTTCTCCACAACTGCGAGAACAGAACCGCCCAGGAACTCCTTCATGATGTCGTAGAGCTCGGTCTCGTCCAGCTTCTCGATGGAGGAGAGGCCCTTTGCCAGGATCTCACCGTGGCTGCGGTGGGAACCGAAGGAAAGGTCATTGATATCGAGGCAGTAAGCCTCACCGACAGCCGAAGCCTCCTGACCGATGGACAGGTGAGCAGGACCGGGGTTGTTGTACTCAACGCCGTTGTAGCAGCTCTTGGTCTTGACCTCGTTGAGCATGGTCTCGAACTCGCGGATGATGGCCATGTCGCGGTAGATGCGCATCATGTCCTCTTTGGAGTAGATCTTCAGCTCTTCTGCGAGGGTCTTGTTGTACTGACAAACAGGAATGTCCTCGAAGTGGATGTAACCGGCATCAAAGGCTTTGCCGGGATCGACATATTGACTCTTAGGCATGGTTTTTTATCTCCTTATAAAATTTTTACATAAACATGGACTCGCGGATAACCTCGCAAACGGTGGGATGCGGGAATACCAGCTTCTGGATGTCTTCCACGCGCATCTCGGTCTCCACCATCATGGCAGCGCCGTAGATGATTTCGGATGCGTAGGAACCGATCATGTGCAGACCGACAATGTTCTTGTGCTTCTTGTCGGTGATCACCTTAAGAATGCCGTAGCCGTGCTCATTCTCGGCGATGTATCTGCCGCTGTACTTGAGGGTTACGCTCTTGACATCCACGTCAAGACCCTTAGCCTTGGCAGACTCCTCGGTTTCGCCCACAGAGGCAACCTCGGGGTTGGTGTAGATGACGGCGGGGATGGAGTTGTAGTTGACTCTGTCCTTCTTGCCCAGGATATTGTTGATGCAGACCTCACCCTCGCGGTAAGCGGTGTGTGCCAGCATGGACTTGCCGTTGACGTCACCTGCAGCCCAGACACCGGGAACATTGGTCTTGCCCAGCTCGTCGGTGACGATGGCGCCGCGCTCCAGCTTCAGGCCGATGTTCTCGCAGCCGATGCCTGCGGTGCGGGCACGGCGGCCGATGGAGACCAGGGCATAGTCAGCGGGGATCTCGGTGATCTTGCCGTCCTTCTCGTAGGAGACGGTCTTGTTCTTGATGGAGGTAACCTTAGCGCCGAGGATGAACTCGACACCGCGGGAAGCGTAATCCTTCTGCAGGAGCTTGGAAATGTCGCGGTCAACAGCACCTGCGATGTGGTCCATCATCTCCACCACGTAGACCTTGGAGCCCACGGAGTTGAAGTAGGAAGCCATCTCAAGGCCGATGACACCGCCGCCCACCACCACGATGGTCTTGGGGATATCGGTAATGTCCAGGATCTCACGGTTGGTCAGGGCGAAGCCCTCCTTGAGGGAGTCAGCCAGACCGTCGATGGGAGGCAGGGCGGGGGAGGAACCGGTGGCGATCAGCAGCTGCTTACCCACATAGTCCTTGCCCTCAGCGGTAACCACGAAGCCCTCGGCGTTTCTTTCCTTGATCACGGCGGAAGCCTTGACCACCTCAACGCCGCACTTCTTCAGCTTTGCGCCAACGCCGGAAACCAGCTGCTTGACCACGCCGTTCTTGCGGTTGACCACGAAAGCATGGTCGATGGCGGCGGAGCCGAAGGTCACACCGTAATCCTTGCCGTGCTTGGCGTAGTCGTAGATCTTTGCGGAATAGAGCAGAGTCTTGGTGGGGATGCAGCCCTCGTTGAGGCAAACGCCGCCCAGTGCTCTCTCTTCGATGACCAGGGTCTTCAGACCCGCATGGCCTGCGCGCTCTGCGGCATTGTAGCCGGCAGGGCCGCCGCCCAGTACAATCAGATCATACATGATAGCTATGTTCTCCTCTCTTTAATTCGCCTTATTTCGCCAGAAGCAGGTCGAAGTTCTCCAGGGCGAAGCAAAGCTCCTTGAGGAATTTCGCTGCGGGAGCACCGTCAAGTGCTCTGTGGTCGAAGGTCAGGGACAGGCCCATTGCGGGGTAGGAAACATCCTCGCCGTTGACTTCCTTGATGCGGCGGGTGATGGTGTCCACGCCCAGGATACCGGTCTGAGGAGGATTGATAACGGGAGTGAAGCTCTCGATGCCCAGGGAGCCCAGGTTGGTGACGGTGAAGGTGCCGCCCTTGAGCTTGTCAGGACTGATGGTACCCTGCTGTGCCTCGGTGATGACCGACTTGGCAGCGCGGGACAGGCCGTTGAGGGTCAGCTTCTCGGCACCGAAGACGGTGGGAACCAGCAGACCTCTCTCGGTGTCAACGGCGATACCGAGGTTAACGGTGTTGAAGAAGCGCATGGTGTCGTCCAGGTAGTGGGCGTTGAGGCTTCTGTGGTTAAGCAGGACGCGGGATACGGCATAGAGCACCATATCGTTGAGGGTGATGTTGGCCAGGCCCATCTTCTCGGCGCCGTTCTTGAGGGAAGCACGGAAGGCCATGAGCTTGGTGGCATCGAAGGAAGTGTTGAGGGTGAGCTGAGCCATGGTGGACAGGGAAGCGTGCATCGACTTGGCGATAACCTTTCTGATGTTGGGCAGCTTCTCGTCAACGTATTCAGCCACAGGAGCAGCAGCTTCAGCGGCGGGAGCGGCAGCAGCGGGAGCCTTGGGGGCGAGATCGGAGAGAACGACCTTGCCGTTGATGCCGGAGCCTTCCACTGCGGTGGTGTAGCCCTCGGATGCAGCGCCGGAAACGGTCAGACCGCGGTCAAGCAGGCTCTGCACGTCGCGCTCGATGATACGGCCGTTGGGGCCGGTGGGAGCAGCCTTGAGCAGGTCAGCACCGGTCTTGGCAGCAAGGATCTTGGCTCTGGGGGAGATTGCGCCGGTGATTTCGGCAGCAGCCACGGGAGCGGCAGCCTCAGCGGCGGGAGCGGCCTCTGCAGCGGCAGGAGCAGCCTCAGCGGCGGCGGGAGCAGCCTCCTCAGCGGCGTCGGACTTGGGGATGAAAGCAGAAAAATCTTCCCCGTCCTGGCCAATTACACAAACAGTCTCCAGGCAGGGAACATCGTCGCCTTCTTCGCAGAAGATCGCCAATATTTTACCGCCCTCGGGTGCAGGCTCGTCGAAGGAAGATTTATCGGTCTCATAGGAGAAAAGGATATCGCCCTTCTCTACAGTGTCGCCGACCTTTTTGTTCCATGCTGTGATGATACAGCTTTCCACGCTCTGTCCCTGACGCGGCATGATAATCGGTAGTGCCATTTGAATCATTCCTTTCAGTATAACATTTTTGATTATTTTTCCATATTTATACGCATAATCTCACATATAGCATTTTATCACTTTATGCAAAAAAAGTCAAGGGCATCGTTAAAGAAAAAACGCTCTCGGGACATTTTTATTCATTCTTTACACAATCGGCGCGGGGAAGGGGACGGGGGTGTGGCTTTTGGCTAAACAGTGTAAAAACACGCGCCGGCAAAAAAATTTGTCGGCGCGTGTTTTTTTGTGACTAAATCACTGTACAAGGGCAAAAAATGTGGTATAATACAGTCACAGAAAAAAACAACACAGAAAGGAAGTCAATCATGTCTGTACTTGCATTGAATAAATCGAATTTTGACGAAACCCTGAACACCGAGAAAACCGTCCTGGTAGACTTCTGGGCACCCTGGTGCGGTCCCTGCCGTATGCTCTCCCCCATTGTGGATCAGGTGGCTGAGGAAAATCCCGACCTGGTGGTGGGAAAGGTCAACGTGGACGAGGAGCCTGAGCTCGCCCAGCGCTTCGGCGTCATGAGTATCCCCACTCTGGTGGTGATCAAAAACGGCGAAGAGGTCAACCGATCCCTGGGCGCCAAGCCCAAGGCACAGGTCCTGGCCCTGGTAAAATAATCACCCGGCCAGCCGACGGAGGCGGGGCTTATCCAGGAGGGTGACACCGCCACGTGAAGCCTCCACCATGCCCTCGGCGGCGAAATATTTCAGCATACGCGAAACCACCTCACGGGCAGATCCCATGTATTTGGCGATCTGCTCGTGTGTTAATTTTACGGTATCTCCCCCCTGCTTGGACACCTCGTCCAAGAGGAAAATGGCCAGCCGCCGGTCCATGCTCATGAACAGGATCTGCTGCATGACCCACATCACGTCGGAGAAGCGGGACACCGTACTTTCCAGGGCAAAGATCTTTGCCGCCGGCACCCGCTCGGTGAGCTCGGCAAAGGCACAGCCGCCGATCACCAGGCATTCGCTGTCCTCCTCGGCGCTGACGATTACATCAAAGGTGATGCTCTGCAGGACGCAGGAGGCCGACAGCATACAGATGTCCCCGGGAAACAGGCGGTAGAGGGTAATTTCCTTGCCCTCCTCCGAGAGCATATAGAGCCGCAGACAACCGGTGCGCACGATGATGACCCCGGTGCAGTCGGTGCCGTCGTGGATGGTGGTGCCCCGGGGATAGGCCACCGCCGCCGTGCTGCGGCAGAGTGTGGCCCGGTCTGCCTCGCCCAGCTCTCCCCAAAAAGGAAAATGCTTGGCGTAAAGCGATGCGAAGATGCAGTTTTCCATCAAATCATCCTTTGTCTTTTGCTGTCCGCCGAGGCGGATATATTTACTACAGTATAACACAGATTTTTCGCCGCTTCAAGAGGGAGAGGGCCGGGAAAGAGAAATTTTCTCCCGGGACTTGAGTTGCCCCGGCCGCTGTGCTATAATGGAGGCAATCTCGCAAGGAGGTTTTTGCCGTGAAGATCTATGACATTACCCAGGAGGTATTCGGCTGTGCGGTGTTCGGGGATGATCCCGCGCCCGAAAGGAAAGTTCTCTGCGACATGGCGCAGGGGGAGCCGTATAACCTCATTTCCTTTTCCATGTGCGCCCACAACGGCACTCACCTGGATGCCCCCGCCCATTTTCTGCGGGAGGGGCAGACGGTGGAGCAGATTCCCCTGACCCACACCGTGGGGCCGGCCTACCTGGCCGAGCACAACGGCCACCTCACCGCGGAGGATGCCCGCGCCGTCCTCGCCGCTGCATCTGCCGCGCACCCCGAGGCGGCCCGCCGCCTGCTTTTCCGTGGGAGTACCGTGATCACGCTTGAGGCGGCGGAGGAGTTTGCCCGGGCGGGGGTGCTTTTGGTGGGGAACGAGTCCCAGACCGTTGGCCCCGAGGATGCGCCCATGGCGGTACATCTGGTTCTGCTGGGGGCGGGGACGGTTCTGCTGGAGGGGATCCGTGCCGCCCATGTGCCCTGCGGGGTGTATTTGCTCAATGCTGCGCCCCTTCCCCTGGGCGGTGCCGAAGGTGCCCCCTGCCGTGCCTGGTTGATGGAGCAATAAGTCAAAAGTTACCCATGTGTTTTTGCTCTCACCGGAATTTGTCTGATCAAGCCTCCCTCCGAGAGGGAGGTGGCGAGTGCGCAGCACGAGACGGAAGGAGCCTGCGCAACTGTACGCTTCAGAGAAATTCTTCGGCTGCGCACTCTCCCTCAGTCACGGCTTTGCCGTGCCAGCTCCCTCCCGGAGGGAGCCTTGGCGTTGCGGTGGCTGTATGGGGATATGATCTCAAATTTGGACGATAAAAAGGAGAAAGATATGCTTAACGTAGGAAGCAAAGCGCCCGATTTCACCCTCACCGACCGGGAGGGCAGGGCGGTGTCCCTGTCCGATTTTCGGGGCAAAAAGGTGGTCATCTATTTTTATCCCAAGGACAACACCCCCGGCTGTACCCGCCAGGCCTGCGCTTTTGCGGGGGCATACGCCGCTTTCCGGGAGAGAAATGCGGAGGTCATCGGCATCAGCCGGGACAGCACCGCCTCCCATCAGCGATTTGCCGAAAAGTACAGCCTGCCCTTTATCCTGCTCTCCGATCCCGAGCGGACCGCCATTGAGGCTTACGGTGTTTGGCAGGAGAAAAAGCTTTACGGCAAGGTGAGCTGGGGCATTGTCCGCAGTACCTTCATCGTGGATGAGGCGGGGGTAATCATCGCCGTCATGCCAAAAGTGAAGCCCGATACCAACGCCGCCGAGGTGCTCTCCGCCCTGGATGCAGGAAAATAAACCGAAAATTGCAAAAATTTCACTTTTTGTCTTGCGGTTTGTGAGAAAGTCTGTTATAATAAAGACATTGTTATACATTTCACAACGGAGGTTGATATGATGAACTATACCCCTCAGAATCCCTGGATTGCCGAGCGCGAGGCTACGGTGTGCACCTGGAAGGTGGACTACAACCGCGGCTTTATCAGCAATATGGCCACCTCTCTTCTGGTGGACTTTGCATCCCTGTCCGACCGTCAGCTGGCGGCTTACGTCAAAATGATGAAGGCCTGCGGCTTCACCGGTATTCAGGTGACCGATATGGTGTCCGCATGGCGTGCCAGCGGCTCCTGGGAAATTGTCCATGACCGCTACAAGGTGCTGGCCAACGAGCTGCACAAGAACGGCATGAAGTTTACCGTTTGGTGCTGGGCTGCCGAATTCTCCGGCCACGGCTGGCACGACAATACGGTGGCATACCGCAACGCCGATCCCGAAAAACCCGCCTGCGAGGATCCCCGCGTGCTGGCTGCTTTCAACAAATACTACGACATCTACGCTGATCTAGCGCCCTACGCCGATCGTGTGATCGCCCACTTCTTCGATCCCGGCCACCTGAAGGATACGCCCAGCATTCTGTACTTCACCAAGCTGCTGGCCGATAAGTTCCGTGCCAAGAATCCCGATATCAAGATCGCAGTGGATACCTGGGGCTCTCCTGCTTCTTATCCTCAGGAGCTGGTGGATGCGGGTATGGACGATATCATGCTCATGGAGCTCCCCTTCCTGCCCACCTGGCGTGAGGAAGGCAAGCGCGCCAAGTTCCGCGAGGGCGTCAAGGCCCTGGGCTGCGGTCTCGGCTCCTGGGGTTGGTACACCTGCGAGTATGAGATCGACCAGTTCCCCTTCATGTGTGTCAACAACCGCGTCCTCTCCGACGTGTACAATCAGACCCGCGCCCAGGCTGACGCGGTGATGACCCCCACCTACTGGAGCGAGATGGATTCCTACCATCTGCTCAACTTCTTCTCCATGTATGCCGCCGGCCACCTGCTCATTGATCCCGCAGCC
Organism: Clostridia bacterium; assembly: GCA_017466495.1. Lineage (GTDB taxonomy): Bacteria > Bacillota > Clostridia > Oscillospirales > CAG-272 > SIG693. Next base: position 25,042 of record JAFTUB010000142.1, on the reverse strand, counting down.
GATCCCGATGCCCTGCTGGCTGACAGTGCCGAGGCCATCACGGGTGCTTCTCACCCCGCCAACAAGGCTAAGCTGCTGGCAGCCCTGGAGCTGATCCGTGATGCCCGCAGCGGCGACAAGTGGGATAACTATTGGTGGCGTGAGCCGGGCTACAAGCTGGTCAACGGCGACTACGCCGACATCCTTGCCCGCGCCGATGCCGTTATCGCTGATTTTGAGACCCTGCTGGGTGAGGAAGAGCCCGCCGACGGCGTGGAATTCCCCATCTCCCGCAGCCAGCTCTATCGCCTGATGGTGCCTCACCTGTATCAGATCCGTCAGTTCGCCCGGTTCAAGGTGGATTTCGCCGCCCTCAAGGCCCGCAAGGAAGCCGGTGCCGATGCCGCCGAGCTGCAGGCTCTGGTGGATGCCCTGCCGGCAGAGGTGCCCGAGTACAACTGCATCATCGGCCTTTGGGGTCAGCCCGAGGCGAGAGTGGCCCACATTCTGCTGAACACCTTCTGCCGCGACAACAACCTCTGCGCACCCAAGCGCGGTGCCGTCCGCTACATCTACAAGCGCCGGATGTATGATGCGCTCTGCGTCAGACAGCGCGGCAAGGATACTCCCGTCTATGTCGGCCCCAAGTACTACGAGAATGCCGGCCCGTGGGGGGTGGATATGGCCACCGAGATGCTCAACGAGTTGGTGGAGGAGGGCGCGCTGATCCGCCGTGAGGAGGACGGCCTCTATGCCCTGGCCAACTGGTCGGACTTCCGTTTCGACTTCAGCATCTGATTCCCATTTGTTTCCCATACAATTCAAGGATGTCACGCCGCGGCGTGACATCCTTTTGCTTTTTCGATGCCGATGTACGGGGGAAACTTTGCCGCGGGGCTTGATTTTGGGGGCGGGATGTGGTATACTGTTAACCGTTCATCGGAGGATGTTGTAAATCGTAAGTACAGCGCCGGATAAGATGTCGCAGAAGGATCCTGTCGGAGGCTGCCGCAGCGTATTGCGGGGCCGGATAAGAGGGGATGCCCCACGCGGTGATGCTTATTCGGTGCTTTTTTTACGGCATGATACGGAGGAAGATCAATGAAGCAAGCACAGAATTTTACCGAGGGGAAAATTCTCTCACCCCTGCTGCGGTTTGCGCTGCCGGTTCTGCTGGCGCTGCTCCTGCAGGCCATGTACGGCGCGGCGGATCTGCTGATCGTCGGACGGTTCGGCGGGGATATGGCCGAGGTGTATGTGTCGGCGGTGTCCACCGGCAGTCAGATCATGTATACCCTCACCTTCGTGGTGACGGGGCTGGCCATGGGACTGACGGTATTGGTGGGCCGGAAGATCGGCGCGGGAGAGCGTGAGGAAGCGGGACGGGTTATCGGCAGCGGCATTTGCCTGTTCGGCGGGCTGTCGGTGATCCTCACCGCGGTGATGATTTTGATTGCCCCCGCCTTTACCCGGCTGATGCAGGCCCCCGCGGCCGCCTTTGCCGACACCCTTCGGTATGTGATCATCTGCTCGGCGGGAACGGTGTTCATCACCGCGTATAACCTCTTTGGCAGCATTTTCCGTGGGATCGGTGACTCGAAGACCCCCCCTGATCACGGTGGCCATTGCCTGCGTGCTGAATATTTTGGGGGACCTGCTGTTGGTGGGGGGCTTTGGCATGGGCGCGGCGGGCGCTGCTGTGGCCACCGTCTTTGCCCAGGCGGTAAGTGTGGCGATCTCCTACCTGATGATCCGCCGCCGACCGCTGCCTTTTGCCTTCGGTGCCTCCTTCATTCGCCCACGATGGAGGGATATCGGCATGACCCTGCGGCTGGGGGTTCCCATTGCGCTGCAGGATCTGCTGGTGAATATCTCCTTCCTTGCCATCCTGGCCATCGTCAACAGCCTTGGGCTGAGTGAATCGGCGGGGGTTGGGGTGGCCGAGAAGGTCTGCGGCTTCATCATGCTCCTCCCTTCTGCGTATATGCAGGCCATGGCGGCCTTCGTTTCCCAGAATATCGGGGCAGGTAAGCCCGAGCGGGCACGGCGGGCACTGCTCTGCGGCGTGCTCACCTCCTTTTCGGCGGGTGTGGTGATGTTCTATCTCACCTTTTTCCATGGGGATCTGCTGGCGGGAATCTTTTCCAAGGACGCCCCCATCGTTGCTCTCGCCCATGAATATCTCAAGGCCTACGCCATTGACTGCCTGCTGACCGCCTTTCTGTTCTGCTTCATCGGCTACTTCAACGGTCTGGGGAAGACGACCTTTGTTATGCTGCAGGGGATCATCGGCGGCATCGGCGTGCGCCTGCCTCTGTCCTTCCTGTTCAGCCGCATCACTCCCGTTTCTCTTTTTCACATCGGCATGGCCACGCCTGCATCCACCGTCCTGCAGATTGTGCTGTGCGGGGTTTACTTTACCATTGTCCTCGCCGCCGAGCGAAAAGCGGTGGGGAGAGGGGAATATTCCCTGTCGGAAGGGTAAAAAATAAAAAATAACAAAAAATCCCCCCGGGTGAGGGGTTGCTTGTGACGCGGCGTAATGTGCTATACTTGCGTCAAGGAGGTGAGTGCTGTGTCCAATTATACTACCGGGGAAATGGCTAAGCTCTGCGGGGTGTCGGTGCGGACCGTGCAGTACTACGATACCCGCGGAATCCTGGTGCCCACGGCTTTGACCGAGGGCGGCCGCCGGCTTTACTCGGAGGAGGACCTCTCCCGTATGCGGACCATCTGTTTTCTGCGGGAGCTGGATATGTCCATCGATACCATTGCATCCCTGCTCAAGGAGGAAAACTCGGCGGAGGTTATCGCCGTGATCTTCGAGGAGCAGGAGGCAAGGCTGACTGTGGAGCTGGCGCAGAAGAAGCACCAGCTGGAGCGCATCCGCGGTCTGCGGGCACACCTGGCGCAGGAGGAGAGCTTTTCCCCGGAATCCATCGGCGACGCGGCACAGATCATGGAAAACAAAAAAATGATGAGACGCCTGCACACGGTTCTGCTTCTCACCGGCATTCCCATGGCGGTGGTGGAGTGGGCGGCCATTGTCCTATGGATCGCGAAGGGGATCTGGTGGCCTTTCCTGGTGTACACCGCCCTGGCGGTGCCCTATGGAGTGTGGGTGTCCCGGTATTATTTCTCCCGGGTGTCCTACATCTGTCCCCACTGCCATGAGATCTTCGTTCCCCGATTCCGGCAGGCCTTCTGGGCTGCCCATACGCCCACGACCCGGAAGCTGACCTGTCCCGGCTGCGGCCACCGGGGCTACTGCGTGGAGACCTACCGAGAGAAACCGGAGGAGAACACATGATCAGCGAAAAGATTGTTTTGGGTGAGAACACCCGTTATCCCTTAAACGGCCTGCTGACCCTGCCCGAGGGCGCGGAGCGGCCGGTCCCCGCTGCGGTCTTTGTCCACGGGTCGGGCTCCAGCAACATGGACGAGAAGGTGGGTAAGCTGACCCCATTCCGGGATCTGGCCGAGGGGCTTTCCGCCCGTGGCATTGCCTCGGTGCGCTATGACAAGCGGACCTACGCCCATGCCCTTCGCATGCTCCGGGACAAGAGCGGCCCCATCACCGTGCGGGAAGAAACGGTGGAGGATGCCATCCTTGCCGCCGAGCTTCTGCGGCGGGATGCGCGCATCGACCCGGACCGAGTTTTCATCGTCGGCCACAGCATGGGCGCCATGCTGGCACCCCGCATTCATCTTGAGGGGGGCGATTTCGCCGGGCTTGTGCTCATGGCAGGCACGCCCCGACGGCTGGAGGAAGTGTTGATGGAGCAGAGCAGTGAGATGCTGGCCGAGATGCCGGCTCTTCTGCGGAAGCTGGCAGGGGGCTCCATCCGCAAGCTGGGCCGCAAGTTTGAGGGGCTGTATGACCTCTCCGACGAAGAGGCCAAAGCCCAAAGGCTGGGGGGCGGCACCACGCTCTACTACTTCAAGGAGATGGGACAGCCCACCGTGGCAGACCATCTGGCGCAGGTGCAGGTGCCCATGCTGGTGATGCAGGGGGAGATGGACGTCCAGGTGAAGGCCGGAGTTGACTTCGCCCTCTACCGGGAACTGTTGGGTGAGCGGAAGAATGTGACCTTCCGCCTGTATCCCGGCCTCAATCACGCCTTTGTCCCCGCGCTGAGCGGGAAAATTTCGGATGCCAAGCGGGAATTTTCCCGGGAGCGGCACATCCCCGCCGAAGTCCTCGACGACATGGCGGCGTGGATTTTGGTGAACGGATGAATGAAAACACCCCGACAGATGTTTTGGCTCTGTCGGGGTGTTTTGGCTGTTCGGCTTAGTATTGGTATACCCAACTTGACGGGATTAAAAACGTATACGGTGCGGTAACCACAGCAAATATGATTGACATTTTCAAGCGAAGCGGTTTGTCCATTTTTTTGAATGTGATAAAGTAGTTGAAGACAAAAATTAACGCGGCCGATATGATCAGCGCGGGGATCGTCAGAAGGGGTTCATCACCCATACGGAATAAATGCGTTTTGTCCAATATTATGGCCAATACACCATCTACCACCATCACCAGGATCATATATGCCGAGCCAATGACATCGGAGAGCATACCGAAACCGAAGATTTTCCATATATGTTGTTTGTAACACAGCTTCTTATCGGCGACCTTTAACGCGGCCATGCTGATGATCAGCACAATGCTGTCAATGATGAAATTCCCGGGAATAACGATGAGCCATACCTGCGGAAAAAACATCAAAGACCAAAGAGGAAACAATGCGTTGTATAACCGTACCTCTTTTTGTTTGGGATTCATGGGACAACCTCCTTGCGGCAAATTTTTTGCTCTGTTCTCGTCACCCACACCATTATACCATAAACCGACAGAACAAACAATACCCTCTGCCGAATTTGTAGCCATCCCCAACCAAAAGAGCGCAGAATTTTGTGGTGGCGTTTTGATTTACCAAAACCGGGCGGAAATTTATTCCGCGAGCAGCCTTTCTACCTCTTTGCGCTGTTCGCTTGTGTATGCATAAACGGTAGCGGTAAACCATCTGTCTTCCACAAAATCTTCCGCAAACGCATCCATTACCTTTTGGGCAATCCTGAACTGAGATTCGGCTTTTTCGGTTTCGCCGTTTTCCCTCAAACGCTTGCCCGCAATGATCAGCATATCGATCAAGTCTTCTGCGGAGATATTCTTCTGCTTCTGTGCGGCCTCGTAGCTGTCGTCTCCGTCCAAAAGAGATGCCATCAGCTCTAATTTTGAAAAATAAATCTCGGGGATGATTTCAAGCGTAGGCCGGACCAAATCATTCCGGCCGTTTTCTCGGTAGCACGATGCGAGGATTCGGCAGGCATCATACTTCACGGAATCATCCCTGGTAGATTCTATGAGCGTTTTGCAAAGCGTGATGACTTCTTCCGCTCAGGTTTGATAATCCAACGTATAGAGCAGATTGTTCAATATGATATCGTTCCCGGGGAATCTCCCTAACCCGTCACGCAAAATGCGCTCTGATTTTGCCGCGTCGGAAAAACGGTATTGATATGCCTCGTGGCAGATTGCCTCAACCTGCTTTTCCGTCTCAAACAGATTGAAATCAAAAAGTTCGTCGGTGGAAACGCCGAAGAAGGATGCGATGGCAGGAATCATCGTCACATCGGGCATTGTGTTCCCGTTTTCCCATTTGGAAACGGCTTGAAAGGATACGCCGAGGTAGTTGGCAAAAACCTCCTGGGAGATGTTTTTCTGCTTTCGTAAAGATTTGATTTTTTCTCCGAGTTTGATCATCGTTGTTCCTCCAATTTGTTTTGGATCAGCGCTTATCCTGATATGATTATAGCACATTTCCCGATCAAAACAATAACCTGTTTGGAGAGAATTTTTCTCATGCAGGTTGAAACTCGGCTTTGCTTTTCCCGGCGTTCATATCCATGTGGAGAAGATCATCTGTGGTCTTCTCATTCATATTCCGTCCCGGCAAACAGCGGGGAGTCCACCGCAAGGATGTGGGAAAGGGAAATCTTTCTTCCATCGCAGAGGATGAGCTCCTGTCTGTCCGTGTCGATCTGCTTCAGCCTGCCATCGGTGAGGCGGTAGGTGCCCCCGTCCTTGCGGGAATCGGGGACAAAGTGGGTGAGGGTGACCTGCGGAGTCTCGGTGGCGTGTTCGTTCAGATATTGCAGCCGGGCGTCCAGGATGGCCAGGGAATCCTCATCCAGTTCGATCTCCCGGTCGGTGAGCCGCGCCGTTTCCCGGATGGCGGCATCGTACCCCGTCAGGGCGGCGAAGGGAGAAAACTGCGCCGCTCTGGCCGCTCTCGGCATGGGAGGATGGGCCGCCGATTCCGGGCGGGAGAGGTGGATGATATCGTCGTAATTCTGCATACTGCCTCCTAAGCCTTGTGGCCGCCGATGCGGCTGTTGCGGTCCCTCGCGGTGGCATCCTCCTCTAAGTTCATGCCCTTGAGGATGATGTTTTTGCCGTATTTTTTCTTGAGGGTGATCATGGCCCGCTGCATCTTGTTCTCCCGCTCCAGTTCCGCTGCCTCGGCCTTCTGCTTTCGCTCCAGCTCGGCAAAATCGGTGAAAATATCCAGCTGTGCCCCGGCGGCGGGACGGGCAGGGGCATCCCCCTCGTCCACCACCCGACAGGCCGTGAGATTGAGCCGGCGGATCAGCAGATTGGGGTCAACGATGCGGTCGTAGAGGGCGCTTACCGCCGCGGTGATGCGCCGGGCGGAGGAGGTGGCACACTCCAGATTGGCGGTGCCGTGGGCGTGGCGGGGGATCCTCCGTCCGTAGCGGTCCTCCGTGACCTCCCCCGCATAGGTTCTCCCGTTCCGCAGATTCTCGATGTCATAGCCCACCGTCAGCACCAGCTGATCGGTGACCAGCCTTTTGTCCACTAAATCCAGCGCCAGCAGATCGGCCATTTCCCGTACCGCCAGCCGCGCCTGGGCAGCGGTGTAGGGGGTCTGCAGCACCTGTCCCGAGCCGATGCTGTTGGATTCGGGGCGGTAGGCCTTGATTTCGGCGATGGTGCATGGCTCATAGCCCCAGGCGTGGTCAATGAGCAGCTCGGCGTTCACCCCGAAGAGCTTGAAAAGCAGCTCCTCCCGGTAAAAGTCTCCGTCACGACCGAGGGAACAGCGGGCAATATCCCCCATGGTATAAATGCCCACATCGGCCAGCTTCTTCGCGATCCCCGCCCCTACCCGCCAGAAATCGGTGATGGGGCGGTGTCCCCACAGCCGGCGGCGGTAGCTCATCTCGTTCAACTCTGCAATGCGGACGCCGTTTTCGTCGGGCTCGGCGTGCTTGGCTTCTATGTCCATGGCGATCTTGGCCAGGTAGAGGTTGGGGCCGATCCCTGCGGCGGCGGTGATGCCGGTGGTGCGCAGAACGTCGGCGATCATCATGGAGGTGAATTCCCGTGCGGTTTTCCCCGATCGCCGCAGATAGGCCGTGAGATCGATGAAGACCTCGTCGATGGAGTAGACGTGGATATCCTCGGGGGCAACATATTTGAGATAGACCGCATAAATGCGGGCACTGCAGGCCATGTAGTGGGCCATCCGTGGCGGCACGGCGAGATAGTCCAGGGCGAGGGCGGGGTTAGTCCGCAGCTCGGCATCAAAAACCGAGGCGCCCCGCAGACGTCCTCCGGGAGCAAGCCGCTGACGTTCCCGATTGACTTCCTTCACGGTGCGGATCACCTCAAAGAGCCGTGCACGTCCCGAGATGCCGTAAGCCTTGAGGGGAGGGGTGACGGCGAGGCAGATGGTCTTCTCGGTGCGGCGCACATCGGCCACCACAAGAGGGGTGTTCATGGGGTCACGGCCGCGATCCACGCACTCCACCGACGCATAAAAGGACTTCAGATCAATGCACACATACTGCTTTTCCATCAAAATCACCTCCTCGCCTGGCCTTAGCATACCACGTTTTGTTTTGTCTTGCAATAGGGCTGCGAAAAATTTTCGAGGGAATTTTTGGCCCGAAAAAGAGGGATCCCGCCCATGGGCGGGATCCCTCTTTTTGCAGTGAGACCAGGCTCATTCCCCCACATAATCGGGCAGGGTGGAGCCGGCATAGGGCATGACGGTGATGCGTGCATCCTCGCCGTATTTGCCGAAGGCGTAGGTAAGGGCGGCATCAAGACTGCCGAAGGGGGTCAGATACAGGCTGCGGACAAAATCCGCCTCCAGGTCGCTGAACAGGCAGAGCTCGGCCTGCCTTGCCACCAGGGCGATGGCCGCCGCCTTGTGGCCGCCCAGGCGGAAGTTCCGGCGAATCTCGGCGATGCGCTCTTCGGGGGCCATGCCCGTCATCCATTGCTCAAAGCAGGCCTCCCCCAGCCCCTCTTTGCAAGAGGCGCAGAGAATCACCGTTCCCCCGTCCTTTACCGCAAACTTGGCGTTGTCCAGTCCCTTTTGTGCCTGATAAAGGTTCAGATCCTTAGGATAGCCTCCCACCGAAACGATGACAATGTCGGCCTTCTCCCGAATCGGCACCTTGTAGAGGGTGTCAAGGAAGGCACAGCCCGCCCGATGGGCATGGAGCCAGTGCCCGGCGTAGCTTCGGAGGATCTTCTTGTGCTCGTCCAGCACCACATTGACAATATAATCGATGGGACGGAAGCGCACCACATCCTCAATGTCGGCCCGGACGGGATTGCCCTCCAGCCGACCGGTTTCGGCCCCCTCACGGATCATCATGGCGTGGTTGGCCTGAATGGCGGCACGGCTGCATACCCCCGGCATGACGGCCTTTGCTCCTCCGGAATAGCCGGCGAAATAGTGGAACTCGATATTTCCCACGCAGATGAGGCGGTCGGCCTTGGCCACGGGGGTGAAGATCTCGTAGGGGGTTCCCGCCGCAGACACACCCATGGGCACCGTGTCGGCGGGATCAAAGTCGATGCATCGGATACGCGCACAGACCTCCCGGCCTACCAGGCGGATGCGTTCCTCCTCATTATGCTTGCGGTGAGAGCCCAGGGCAAAGACTACCGTAATGTCCTCGTCCGGGATTCCTGCCGCCGAGAGTACATCCAGAATCGGGGGGATCACGTCATAGCTGGGGACGGGGCGGGTGATGTCGCTGGTGATGATGACCACCTTCTCTCCCGGCTTGACTACCTCGCCCAGGTGCGGCGCACCGATGGGTTCCCGCAGGCTCCGCTCCACCTCGGCGCGGCCGCCGATGGGGACATCCAGGGGATTGGGGGTGATCACCGCCGCAAGATTTTTGTCATCCAGGGTAAAGGTGATTTCTTCTTTGGCATAGCCCAGAGTGAATTTCATGTGTTTCTCCTTTTGCTGCAGCAGCGCAGCGCTGAATTCCGCCTCCATTATATCACATCCGGTGCTGTCGGTCAATTTTTTTCGGGGGATTTTTCGAAAAACACCGGGAGCAGACTTGATAAATTTTGGGGGATTTGATACAATAAACATACCGGAATAAAAACCGCCCAAAGGCGGGAGTAAGGAGAAGAGTATGTCGGAATTTTTGGCTTCCATTCATCCCATTGCGGTGTGCTTCATTGTCTGCGCCGCCAAAATTATTGAGATTACCGTCCAGTCCCTGAAGACCTGCATGATGGTCAAGGGCCAGCGGCTGAAGGCCGCGGGGCTGGGCTTTTTGGAGTGCACCATCTGGGGTCTGGTGATCTCTACCATCATCGGCACTCTGGGAGACAATCTCTTCCTCCTGGCCTTCTACTGCGTGGGTTATGCCACCGGACTTTTCCTCGGCTCTACCCTGGAGAGCAAGATCGCCCTGGGCACCTCCAATCTCCAGCTTATCGCCAACGACGAGAATACCGAGACCATTATCGCTTATCTCAAGGAAAACAACCGAGGCTATACCGTCTTCGACGGTCACGGCTCCACCGATAAGATGAACATGATCCTCATTGTGCTCCCCCGGCGGGATGCGGTGCCGACGCTGAAGGAGATCCGCCGCCTTTGCCACAATAACGTCTTTGTGGTGGCCTCCGAAGTCAGCAAGTACGCCGGCGGCTACGGGATGCTGAAATGATCACCGTTCTTGCCCGGGAGAGGGACCTGCCTGCCATCGCCGAGCTGGACTGCCACATCTCCCCGCATCGGCTGGCGGCCTGTATCCGGGAGGGCACGGTCTACGTCCTGCGGGAGACGGCTGAGGATGATACCGTCATGGGGGTGCTCCGGTTCAGTTTGTTCTGGCAGTCGATCCCCTTCCTGGATTTAATTTTTCTTCGCCCATCCTGCCGCCGCCGGGGATTTGGGCAGGAGATGATGCGGGTGTGGGAGCGGGAGATGCTGGCGCAGGGGTGTACGGATGTGATGACCAGTACCCAGGCTGACGAGGACGCGTGGCGGTTTTATGAAAAGCTGGGCTACCGCCGGGCAGGGGGATTTTTCCCTCCGGGACAGACGGCGGAGGAATGGATTTACCGCAAAAAAATAACGCTCGACGGCCGGGAAAGCCACGACGATTGCGGCCGCGGGGAAAATGCATATGACGGAGGAACACATGAATCCGTATCTGAAAAACCTGCGCAAAATTGAGTTTGTCATAACCTGCGCCTGTACCGGGCAGTGCAGACACTGTTCCCAGGGGGAGCACAGCGGCGCGGGGGAGCATATCGATCCCGATACCGCTGCCCGTGCGGTGAAGCAGATTGCGTCGGTGTATGCCATCGAAACGGTGCTGGCCTTTGGCGGGGAGCCCCTGCTGTATCCCGATGCCACCTGTGCCATCATAACCGCTGCCGCCGAGATGAACATTCCCCGGCGGCAGGTGATCACCAACGGTTATTTTTCCCGTGATCCCCGCAGAGTGGAGGGGATCGTGGCGCAGCTGGAAGAGAGCGGTGTGAATGACCTGAGGCTGTCGGTGGATGCCTTCCACCAGGAGACCATTCCGCTGGAACCCGTCATGGATTTTGCCGCCCGGGCGCAGGCGAGGGGCATCCCGCTGCAGCTCCAGCCCGCGTGGCTGGTCAGCCCTGAGGACGACAACCCATACAACCGCAAGACCAGGGAGATCCTCGCTCAATTTGGGCAGGTGGGCATTCCCGAGAATGAAGGAAATGTGATCTTCCCCGAGGGAAATGCCCGCAAATATCTCGCGGAATATTTCACGGGGGATGTCCCAGAAAACCCCTATGCTGAGGACCCCCGGAACCTGCGGTGCGTGTCCTTTTCCCCCAATGGGGATGTGCTGGACGGGAATGTGTATACCCGCGGGATGATGGATATCCTGCGGGATTATGTGCCGTAATGCAGTCCTTTGCGGGAGATGTATAAAGCAGGGGACGATTCTGAACTAAACGAGGTACAGTAAATGCCAAATCAATTTCTTGCACAGATATCACGGGCGTTTTTTGCGAACCAACGAGTGTATCGGTACCGCATGAAAAAAATAGCGGAAATGGATGATGATGCGGTGATTCGCCATTGTCATTGGTATTGCGAAGAAAACCGTCTGATGGATGACTTTAAAAAGTTTCGCGAAGAAACCGAGGCGGAGCACGTTTATTGCACTTACCTGCGGGATTATGTTTCATCAGAATGCTGCTACGCCATGCAAATGATCAAAGCGGGGTATGATGCGCAATATGCTTTGTCTGATGAGAAAATCGACAGAGAAAGGCTGGCGAAATGCTGCGCCGATTGCGAACATCAGTTATAACAATCAACCGAAATCAAGGAGAGAGATATGAACTTTACCGAAATTGCCGAAAACAGACAGTCCTGCCGCAGTTATGATTCTGCCCGCAAAGTGGAGCAGGTGAAGCTTGCGTGCATCCTTGCCGCCGGACGGCTGGCGCCTTCGGCCTGCAACGGTCAGCCCTATCACATCACCGTCTGCCGGGGGGAGGCCGCGGCGAAGGTGGCCCGGGCGACGCAGGGCATGGGGATGAATAAATTTGCCGCCGATGCTCCCGTGATGCTGGTGCTGTCCGAGATGCCCTATGTGGCTTCGGCGGCCCTGGGCGCGAAGGTGAAGAAGAACGATTACCGCTCCATCGATATCGGCATCGTGGCGGCGTATCTCACGGCGGAGGCCACCGCGCAGGGGCTGGGCACCTGCATCCTCGGCTGGCTGGACGATGCCCGAGTCCGGGAGATCTGCGGCCTTGACGGTGCGGTACGCCTGGTGATCACCCTGGGCTATCCCGGCGCGGGAGATACCCTTCGTCCCAAGAAGCGCAAGCCTATGGATGAGCTGGTAAAAACGGTAGGATGATGGGAAAAAGCATCTGCACCGACGGGGAAGCGTCCCTTGAATTTGACCGGCAGAAGCTCTATGCGCTCCTGGCCGAGATCCCCCGGGGTCGGGTGGTTACCTATGGCAGTCTTGCACGGATGCTGGGCAATCCGCTGTGGGCCCGGGCGGTGGGAAATGCGCTCCACGAAAATCCCGACGGGGATAGGTATCCCTGTTATCGGGTGGTCAACAGCCGCGGCGAGCTGAGCCCCGCGTATGCCTTTGGTGGCATTGCGGCGCAGACCCGCCGGCTGGCAGCCGACGGAATCGCGGTGGAGGGCGGCAAAGTCGACCTTGCGCGGTATCTGTGGGACGGAATAAGGTAAGGAAAAAGATACGGGGTGACACAAAGGTCACCCCGTATCTTTATTTACGTTTGATTTTCTTGGCAATCTTCACCACCATAAGCACGATGCCGGCCACAACGGCGGCAATCAGAATGAGCACGATGTAGGTGAAGATGTTGGCGTTGGCCAGGAGCTTGACGGGATTGAGACTGGTGTAGACCACCTTTCTGCCATCAGTCCCGGCATACTGCTCGGCCATCTCGCCACCCATCGCCTGCAGGTAGGAGGCAATGGCGTACCACTCCTTCACAGGATTTCCTTCGCTGTCATGCACCACGTAGTTGACCAGCTCACCGGCGGCGATGGGATTGCCGTCCTTGTCTCTGGGGGTGATGGACAGCAGGCCCATGGAGGTTTCCTCCACCGAGCCCAGCATCTGCCCTGCGTACATACCGGTCACGACGCAGTAAAGCTTGTCATTGTCGATCTCCTCAAGCGTGCCGTCGTTCCGGTGGAGCATGGCGTAGTCCACCTTGTTGAAGATCATTCTGTATTGGTTGAAGGAATACTCAATCCCCGAGAAGTACAGCTGAGCCGACTTCATCAGGGGCTGGACGGAGGCATCCACCTCCAGGGCGTTTTTCAGATCCTTACCGGTGATATATACGGCGATCAGCTCGCCTTCGGTTCCCACGCCCAGGGATGCGGAATTGAACACATCGGCGGTGGTGATGTTCCCGGTGGGAAGGCTCTCGCGGATCACACCGGCGGCGGTCAGGGCCACATCTACCGGCTGTCCCGTGCGTTCTACCGCCCACTTGTAGGCATCCGAGAAAATGTTGCACACCGCCGACTCGTGCTGGGTGGCCTTGATCTGCTTGACCGTCTCAAACTGAATGTCGTTGTGCACCAGGACCTCATCAAAGGAAACCCCGTAATTGGCGAGATAATCGCTCTCCACGCTGGTCTTGAAGGCTTCCACCAGGGCGGCGATTTCCCGGTCCTCGGGAGTCTTGGCGTTGATGGGGATCAGCTCATAGCTGTCCAGGGTGCAGGTGCCGTCGGCCGCATAGTCCAGCTCCACCACGCCGAGATACTTGCCGTACTCGCCGGCGGATACAATATAGGTGTCGTTGACTGAGATGGCCTCGGTCAGCCTGGTGTGGGTATGGCCGGACACGATAAGATGGATGCCCTGGGTGTTCATGGCCAGCTCGTAGTCCTCGCCTTCACGGTCGGAGGTACCGCTGTGGGAAAGGCAAACCACAACCGGCTCAGCGCCGTATTTCTCCCGACACTCTGCCCGGGCGGCATCCACTGTTTTCTGTGCGGTTTCGGCAGCATCCAGCAGCTTCATGCCCGAATTGGGGGCGCAGTCATCGGCATCAAGGCCGAAGATGCCGAAGATCACAAAATAAACACCGCCCCGCTCAAGAATGATGTAGTCCCGGACCCCGTAGTTGTCCAGCGCCTCATGCATGGCGGCATCGTATCCCGCCTCACCTTCTTCGGGGGGCAGATAGTTTGCCTGTACAATGGCGGGAACCGGCTCGCCGCAGGAAGCGGCGGCGTTGAGCATGGAGATAAGTCCCTTCTGCAGGTAATCGTATTCATGGTTGCCGAAGGTGGTGGCGTCGTAGCCCATGGCCCCCATCATGCGCAGCTCAATGGCGCTGGTGGCATAGGCGGTCTGGAACAGACTGCCCATGGCAAAGTCGCCGCCGTCCACTAAGATGGCATCGGGGTGCTTTTGGCGCTGTTCCCTGATGACGTGCATCAGCCGGGCATAGCCGCCGTATTCACTGCCGTCATCGGCGCGGGAGGGAAGCAGATGGGAGTGCAGGTCGTGGGTGAAGAGCACGGTAACGTCAGCCGTGTCCTCCTTCGCAAAGATGCCGACAAAAGAGAGGGAAACAAACACAAGTACAAATGCGAGGATTGCTGTCTTTTTGATCAGATTCTTCATGGCAGGCTCTCCTTCGGTGTTTTTCTCCATTATAGCACACGAATTCCCCAAATTCAACCCCGGATCGCATTTTGCCCTTGCAGTAGAGGCACGGCTGCGGTATAATAAAAGAAAAAGACCTTTAGCGGAGGAAACTTTATGAAAAAACTTCTGATCACCGGCTTTGAGCCCTTCGGCGGCGAGTCGGTTAATCCCTCCTGGGAAGCGGTGTGTCGTCTCCCCGGGGAGGTGGGGGGATATGCCTTGACCCGGCTTTGTCTTCCGGTGGTCTTCGGAGAAGCCGCGGCGACGGTGATACGTGCCGCGGAGGAGCTTTGTCCCGATGTGATCCTTTGCATCGGTCAGGCTGGGGGACGGGCCGCCATTACCCCCGAGCTTGTGGGTATCAATCTCCGCCATGCCGCCATCCCCGACAACGCCGGGAATCAGCCCAAGGATGAGCCCATCATCCCCGGCGGGGACTGCGCATACTTTTCCACCCTGCCGGTGCGGAAAATGGCCGATGCTATTTCCGCGGTCGGGGTACAGGCGCAGGTGTCCTATTCCGCCGGCGCCTATGTCTGCAACGACCTGCTCTATACTCTGCTGTCCCATTTCCGGGACAGCGAAACGAGGGTCGGGTTCGTTCACATCCCCTACTGCACCGCGCAGAATAAGACACCTGCCATGGAGCCCGAGCAGATGGTCAGAGGCCTTGCGGCCGCCATTGCCGCCATGGAGGGCTGACACCCGGGGAAATTTTACATCATCAACCGCTGTGACATGGGGCAGCGGTTGATTTTTCTCATTTTTTACCTTGGCATGAAACAAATTTTCCCTTCCGCACCGCTTATAGAATGGGATCCCAAAACGAAGGAGGGATGATATGCATCCGGAAGAACGGTTCCGACAAATTTATGCCCAGACCTACCGAAGAACCGCGGCACAGATCATGGCCGGGGCCCGTCAGACGGCGGATGCCGCCGATCTGATCCAGGAAGTCTACCTGGAGCTGTATCAGATCATCCTTCGGCGGGGAGAGGCCTACATCAAAAGCCCCGAGGCGCTGATGGCGAAGCTGGCCAAACAGGCGCTGGCAAGGTACTACCGCAGCATGAGCCGGCGGGTGGAGGTGTACGAATCTCCCTCGGATGACGGAATCACGGCGGAGCTGCCCGACATCGAAGCCGCCTCGGTGGAGGAGATCACCGAAGACCGCGAGGTTATTGCCTGGACCGAGCGGTATCTCGCCGGGCGGGGTGAGGATGTGCGAAAGATTTTTCACCTCTATTACCGCTTCGGGCTGACGCTGACGGAGATCGCACAGCTTACCGGGCGGTCAGAGTCGGATGTGAAAAACAAGCTCTACCGTACCCTGCGGGAAATCCGCGCACACTGGAAAGGAGGAAAACATGAAACTGAATGAGATTATTTTGGCGGCCACCGAGGAAGACCTGGCCGGCTGCGATGCCGACAGCATCCTCGCCCGGGCGAAGCAGATGCCCGCCCGCCGCAAGCTCGCCGGATGGAAAAAGGCGCTGATCATCGCGGCTGCTGCCTGCCTGTTCGTGGGCACCGCCTCGGCGGCCGTCCTGCTCAGCGGCTTCGGTACGGCATTTGAACGTCCCGTTGACACCGGACATGTGGAGGTGCTGGATGAATCTCCGGATAATGAAGAGGTGATCTGGAAGTTCACTGAAACCTGGTATGACAAGAATATTATCTTTCTTGGCGGAACGGTAACCACGCCTGAGCCGCTTGATCCTGCGGGAGAGTATATGGCATCCTGTGGGATAAAAGTGCCGGGGGATGAAATATACTCCGATTTTCTGAACGTTTACATCTATGCTGTTGGAGAGCGGGAATCTGCTTTCCTGATGTACGGTAATTTGCTCAGACAAAAGAGCGACTTCATGACACAAGCGAAGAATGAAGATGGGGCGGTAACGCTGGAACTGACAGTTTATGAGTTCCACGACCATAGATTTACTCCCAAAGACAGGCCATACACCAGCGATGATATCGAGGTGCTTTTCCCCGGTCCATGGATCTACACGGTTCAGCTGGAAAGCAATGATGAGAAAAATATCCGACTTGACGGCAGATACGAGAGTATGTGGCCTGATCGGTCTTCGGCTGTTGTTACCTCGGTCAGACTCACCGCCTTTTCGCTGGAGATCATAGGTGAGGATCTAACCTACCTCTGGAATCCGGAAACAGGCAAAAGGGAAATTCTTCATGTATGGCTGAAAATGAAGGACGGGACGCTGCTTTTTAAGCCGCGTGGAATTTTTGCCAACAAAGACAGCGATATTCACTATCGGGAATGCACGGATGCGTCGATCATTTGTCTTTTCAGTGACCCCATCGATCCCACGGAAGTGGAATCGGTGATTCTCTATGAAGGCTGGGGGACAACACCGACGAACCCGGCAGCAGAAGAGTTTTATACCAAGAACGGTATTGTATTTTACCCAAGTCCGGATGAGATCGGCAGAACAGAGACCTGGCTGCCTTTGATCGAAATCCCGCTGAACTGAGTCTAACCGAAAAATATCCCAAGGGGTGCCGCGCAAGCTGCGCGGCACCCTATTTTGTTTTTTTCACCGACCATGGGGAGAAATCAGCAGGTATGCCGGGGGCATCGGCTGGGAATACTACCTCCATCACAGGCCGGAGGTGGAAGAATGAGTATGGTTTGGGAAGCGTCGGCAGAGCGGGTGCATTTTCCCCCGGCGCACGGGAATATGCGCACCGATGTGCTGATCATCGGGGGCGGCATCGCGGGGATTCTGTGCGCTCATCGGCTCAAAGGGGCCGGGGTGGACTGTATGCTGGTGGAGGCCGATGAGATCTGTGGGGGGATCACCAAAAACACTACCGCCAAGATCACCCTGAGTCACGGGCTGATCTATCGCGACTTGATCCGCCGCTTCGGCGAGGACAAGGCCCGCATTTATGTGTCGGCCCAGATCAAGGCGGCGAAGGCCTACGCCGCGCTTTGCCGGGACATTGACTGCGACTACGAGAAGAGGGATTCCTATGTCTATTCCCTCCGCGACCGGAAGAAAATCGAGGAGGAGGTGGCCGCCCTCAACCGCCTCGGCGTGAAGGCCGAACTGTCTGACGCCCCCGGACTCCCATTTCCGGTGGCGGGTGCGGTGCGGGTGCGGGACCAGGCCCAGTTTCATCCCCTGAAATTTCTGTACGCCATTGCCGGGGATCTGCCCATTCACGAGCGAACCCGGGTGGTGGAACTGAAGCCCAACCGGGCGGTTACCAACCGGGGGGAGATCGCATACAATTCCCTCATTGTGGCCACCCATTTTCCCATGCTCAACAAGCACGGGTGCTATTTTCTCAAGCTCTATCAGCACCGTTCCTATGTCCTTGCCCTGCGCGGAGCGCAGATTCCCGACGGGATGTATGTGGACGAGGCCGACACCGGGTTGTCCTTCCGCGCCTGGGGTGACCTCCTGCTTCTCGGCGGGGGCGGTCATCGCACGGGAAAGCAGGGGGGATGCTGGCAGGAGCTGGAGGCCTTTGCGGCAGAGCACTATCCCGGGGCCGAGATCGCAGACCGCTGGGCCACCCAGGACTGCATGACCCTGGACGGAATGCCCTATATCGGGCGGTATGCCCGGTTTACCCCCCATCTGTTTGTGGCGACGGGCTTCAATAAATGGGGCATGACCCAGGCCATGGCCGCCGCCGATATTCTCTGCGACCTGGTGCAGGGGAAGGAGAACCCCTGTGCGGCTCTGTTTTCCCCCTCCCGAAGCATTCTCCGCCCCCAGCTGGCCGTCAACGCCATGGAATCCCTGGCAGGATTGCTCACCCCTACCGTGCCTCGATGTCCCCATCTTGGCTGCGCCCTCAAATACAACCGTGCCGAGCACAGCTGGGACTGCCCCTGTCACGGTTCCCGATTTACCGAGAATGGTGAGCTGCTCGACAACCCCGCCACAGATGACAAACCCATGTAGAGAAGTATACTTCAGCCGCTGATGGGAAAGAATAGATACAAATCCATAAAGGGAGGTCAATATTTCTCATGTTCAAACACGAAAAAATGCTCTTTCACCCGGTGGAGGTGGAACGGCCCAATCCCCAGTACGCGGTGCTTCTGCAGGAGCAGCTGGGGGGCGGCAACGGCGAGTTGAAGGCGGCCATGCAGTATATGTCCCAAAGCTTCCGGATCAAGGACCCCGAGATCAAGGATCTTTTCCTTGATATCGCCGCTGAGGAGCTGGGGCATATGGAAATGGTGGCGCAGACCATCAATCTCCTCAACGGTCATGACGTGGATGCCGCAAGCGTTCAGGCGGGGGAGGTGCAGACCCATGTTCTGCTGGGCCTCAATCCCGGGCTGATCAACGCCTCGGGCTATTCCTGGACGGCCGACTACGTCACCGTCACCGGCGACCTCTGTGCCGACCTGCTGTCCAATATCGCATCCGAGCAGAGGGCCAAGGTGGTGTACGAGTATCTCTACCGGCAGATCGAGGATAAGAAGGTGAGGGAGACCATTGATTTCCTGCTCAACCGCGAGGAGGCCCACAATCAGATGTTCCGGGATGCCTTCAATCGGGTGCAGGATACCGGCTCCAACCGTGACTTCGGCACCACCAAGGCTGCCAGGATGTATTTCTCTATGTCGAATCCCGGGCCCAATGCCTTTGCCGCCGAGGAAACCCACGCACCGGCGTTCAGATGAAAATCTGCAGACCGCACCGTCTGCAGCAGGGCGGTGTTCCCACCGTCAAAACAAACCCAACGGGGTGCCGCGCGAGTCAGCGCGGCACCCCGTTCTGCGTCGTCTGCTGTATCGGCGGCGGAAGGGAATGGTCCTTCATCCCATGGGGGGATTCTTTGGCTTTTATGATAATCCGGAACCGAATTGACATGGACGAAAAACGCAAAACGGCGGCAAAAACGCCGAAGATGGAATTCCCTTCATATTGGCATAAAGTATTGACAATTATGAAGAATTGATGTACAATATTATCGACGATAAAATGGGGGAAGGTTCGGAAAACGGGGAAATAACACGAAAATCGACCTGTTTGCCGAAGGAACCCGATATGGGAAAATGAGCAAATTGCGGGATTGATCGGATAGGCAAATGAGTGAGATCCTGACATGCGCAATCTGCTCTCTTGGATACATTACGCAGTGCCGGGGAAAGGAGAACCGACGTGATGATCGATATCCATTGTCATATTCTCCCCGGTCTGGATGATGGGGCCTTCTCGATTGACGACAGCCTGATGATGGCACAATCCGCCTTTGAGAACGGTACGCGGGGAATTATCTGCACTCCCCACAGCGGTCCGTATTCGTACGGCACACTGGTTAATGCCTTCAGGGAACTGAAGAAAGAAATCACGGCGCGCAGGATTCCCATCGCCCTCTATCTCGGGCAGGAGGTCTATCTGACCGAAAATTATGTGCGGCAGATTCGCGATGTGGAAAACGGCTATCCCGTTACCATCAACAAAACGCCGTATACGCTTGTCGAATTCGTTCCCACGGCGCATACGCGCATTTTGAGCGATGCGGTTTCCCGTCTGCGTGCGGGTGGGCTGATCCCCATTATTGCGCATCCCGAACGCTATGCTGCCATTGCCGAGGATGTTTTTCTTGCAGGGAAATTGAAAGCAGCCGGCGCGCTCCTTCAAATCAACAAAGGAAGTCTCAAGGGCTTCTTCGGCATGGACGCCATGCGGACCGCCGCATATCTGTTGGATCACTATCTGGCGGATTTTGTTGCCAGTGATGCCCACAGTCCGTACGGAAGATCCCCCAGCCTGCGCAATGTGCACGCATTCATCAGCGAGCAGTATTCCATCGATTATGCCGATCACCTTATGCTGGTCAACCCGGCCAAGGTCGCGGCAAACCGAGCGATCCATTCCTACGGCCATTAATCCACCAATACCGTTCTGTATATGTTTCAGATGGGAGCGATCAAGTATAAATGAAAATTCTCCGTTTTTGTGTGACATCCTTATTCATCGTTGTTCTTGTCATCTTCATTCTCTTTCAATTCCAACAGCTGAGCGTTGACAAGACAGTACCGCAGATTGCCATCCCGGACGGTGTCCTGGAAGTCGGTCTCGATGTGAAAACAGAAGACCTGCTGCAGGGCGTCACCGCTCACGACGAAAAGGATGGCGATATTACCGATAAGATCATCGTCGAGTCGATTTCCCGGTTTGTCAAGCCCGGCACCTCGGTGGTGAAATACGCCGTGTGCGACAGCGATAATCATGTCGCATCTGCGACCCGAACGATCGTCTATGCCAACTATACGCTGCCAAGATTCCAACTGTCGGATTCGCTGGTCTTCAACATTTCCCAGAACATCAACATCCGCAGCGTTCTCGGTGCCGTGGACAGCATTGACGGAGATATCAGCAGCAAGGTGATTGTCACTGCGAATGAGTATACCGCCAATATTGCCGCTGTGTACTACATTTCCGCAAAGGTGAGCAACAGCAAGGGCGATATGATCGTCCAGCAGTTCCCCGTTTATGTGGAGGAAAGCAGTCTGTCCGGGCCGGAGATTGAACTGAACGAGTACATGGTCTATCTTGGGGTCGGCGAAGAGTATGACATCTTGGGCAATGTGCTCTCCGCTGTCAGTGCTGACGGAACCGATCTCACGGGACAGATCAATATCGACACCAATTTTGATCCCTCCGCCCCCGGGATGTACGAGGTTCATTACCGGGTCTCGGACAGCATGGGCCGGGTGGGCCATGAGATTCTGCTGATCATTGTCAGATGACTGCCCCCCAAAATTCTAACTGGATTGGATGATATAGCAAGTGAACGAACACGAAAAGCAAAACAGGATTCATATTGAGCCGTACAGCCTGATACGGGATATTGTCATGAATTTATGGGTGATTGTACTGGCAGCACTTATCGGCTTGATGTCGGTACACATCTGGAATCAGAGTATGTATACCCCCATGTATACCAGTACCGCAACGCTGATTGTGAATGTCAGAAATGCAGCTTCCTACTCGTATACCAACCTTGCCTCGTCTTCTGAAATGGCCAAGATCTATACCGAAGTCTTTAAGCAGCAGACGATGAAGGAATATGCCGCAGCGCATATGAAGACCGATCGCTTTGTGGGCAGCGTATCTTCCTCTGTACTGGACAATACCAATATATTCACCGTCAGTGTGACCACATCCTCCCCGGCGTTGTCCTATACTGAGCTTTGCGCTATCCTTGAGATCTATCCGCAGATCTCCGAGGCGGTTTTCTCCGATTCCGTCATTGACATCATGCGCGCGCCCAACTTCCCCACAGCCCCATCCAACACTATCTCGGATGGCAACCGAACGCTGATCGTGCTTGGCTGTTCGGCGGCGGTGCTGGCGTTGATCGTGTATCGGTCGGTCCCCCGTGCCACGGTCAAAGATGAAAAAGCCTTCAAGGAAAAGGTGGATTCCAAGCTGTTCGGAACCGTCCTGTACGAAAGAAGCAAGCGCTCTCTTCGTGATGTGCTTGCCGGAAAAAAGGCTCCGCTTCTGATCAACAACGCCTATATCAGCTATCAGTTTACCGAGAATTACCACAAAATCGCGAATCGCATCGAATACATCAACCGAACCGAGCACGGCAAGGTTTTTCTGGTGACCTCTCTGGCAGAGAACGAAGGAAAGTCCACCACAATCGCCAATATCGCCCTTGCCCTGGCAGAGCGCGGTCACCGCGTCGCCCTGCTGGATATGGACTTCAAGAAACCCGCTGTCCATAAGATTTTCAGCCTCCCGAACACAGGTGAGCACGATTTTGCGTCCCTCCTCGCGGGGAAGGTTGGAATGGAACAGTATGCCCCCCGGCCTTACCTGAAGACGGGGATCGACCTGATGGTCAACTTCTCCAGCCACAGCGACTATGTGCATTGGATTCACAACTATACCGCACACTCGATGCTGGATAAGATCCGCAACGAGATGGACTACGATTATGTTCTCATCGATACGCCTCCGCTTTCGGTTGCCGCCGATGTGACCACATTTATGCGGTTCGTGGACAAATCCATTGTTGTCCTCCGTACCGACTATGTGTATGCGGCCGACATCAACGATGCGATCCTGTCCCTGAAGGAAAAAACCGATACGTTTGTGGGATGCGTACTCAATGCGGTACATCGGGAATTTGCACTGTTTTCTCAGTTCGGTCTTGATGAGACGGGATATTACGGCAAAGCCGGCGGCGCCTACAGAAGGTACGACAGATACGCCCCCCGCGCCCATGAAGACGACACTCCCAATGAATAAGCACGATTACGGTGACAAAAATGAAGGAAAAAATGACAACCAAAGAAATCTCGGGCACATCCGCAGAGCGCGATGACCTTTTGGAAATACGTCTGCCGGATATCATCAAAGCGGTTCGGAAATTCTGGTGGCTTTGCTTGATATTGATGATTGCCGGTGCGGCGATTCTGTTCTGCAGGAACCACGCGCGGTTCGTGCCGGTGTATCAGTCGTCGGTCACGTTCACGGTTCAGACCCAGGAGTTGGGGGCATCCAATATGGGGATTACCTCTTATTCCTTTTCTTACAACCGTACTACCGCCGTTCAGCTCGCCTCTACCTTCCCGAGCATTATGAAGAGCAGAATTCTGAATGATATCATCTGCACAGACCTCGGCATTCCGTATATCCCCTGTGCCCTGGCGTCCACATCGGTACCGGGGACCAATATGTTTACCGTCACAGCAACCGGAGGCGACCCGCAGGCAACCTATGATGTGCTGCAGTCGGTGATCAAGAATTATCCTACCGTTGCGGAATATGTCATCGGAAATGTAGATCTCCATATTTTCAATCAGCCCCGGGTCCCGGATGCACCCTATAACCAATTCAACGGCTGGAGCCATATATTCAAGGGCGCAGTAATCGGTCTTGTGCTCGGCGTTGTTTGGATCTTCTTCTACGCAACCATGCGCCGTACCATCCGGAGCCGGAAGGATATTCGCCTAAAGCTCAATCAGCACTGCCTCGGCACCCTTCCTGAGGTTGCCTTCAAAAAGTACCGCAAGGAGATCAACCGCGATATCCTGATCACCAATCCCATGGTAAGTGACGGATATCTCGAGTCTTTCCGGGACTGCCGGAATTCCATTGTCAGCGCACTGGGGGACAAGAAGGTTATTCTTGTGACCAGCACAGCCCCCGCCGAAGGCAAGACCTCGGTTGCGGTGAACCTGGCGATCTCCCTCGCGAAGATGAACAAAAAGGTCGTCATTGTGGATGGGGACCTGCATAACCCCAGCGTTGCGCAGCGCATCGGCTGCGATGAAGAGAGCAAAGAGGTCAACAATAAGCAGCGCATCAGCCTGTCCAGACTGACGCTCGACGAAAACATTCCCTTGGTGGTCATGCAGTTCAACGTAAGCACCAATCACCTGTGGGAAGTTCTCAACTATGACTACCTGTCGGGGATTTTCAACGATCTCCGCGGCGGCTGCGACTATATCATCATCGATACTTCTCCCATCGGCTTGACTTCGGCACCGACGGTGTTTGCCGCAGTGGCGGATACCGCTATCCTGACCGTCAAACAGGATACTATCCGTATTTCCCGCATTCAGAATGCCATCGACATGCTTCAGGCATCCGGTGCTTCCATCCTGGGCTGTATCCTGAACGGCACGTCCAACGGTTTTGTCAACTACGGTAAATACGGGCGGTACGGTTACGGATACCGGTACGGTTATGGCTACGGCTACGGTTATGGCTATGGTTACGGCTATGGCTATGGCTACGGAGAGAACAAGGACAAGCGCCGGAAAAAGAAACACAGCCGCCGCGAAAAATCTACCCCCGAAACCGATCAGTAATCCATCAAATTTGCCTGCGTAGTATTCACCGATATTACGCGGGCATTCGGAGTTTTATGCGAGAGATCAAAATTCACACCATTGATGCCCTGCGGGATGCCGAGGCACTTGCGGAAATTCTTTCCACCGGTGCTGTTTTTCCCCTCGTGGTGACCGGATCGAGTATGATGCCCTTCCTGAAGGAGGGCAGGGACACCGTCCGGCTTCGTCAAACCGATCAATTACACCGGGGCAAGATTATCTTTTTCCGCAGAAAAAACGGAGAATTTGTGCTTCACCGCATTCGCAGGATTTATCCCGACGGCAGGCTGTTGGTAAACGGAGACGCGCAGAAATGGTGCGAATCCGTTTGCCGTGATCAGGTGCTCGCCGAGGTGATCTCCATCTCGCGGGATGGCCGTGAAATCCTTCCGGACAGCATGCGGTCCCGTATTCTCCGCGCAATCTGGTATCCCACGCGAATCTTCAGACCCTTTATTTGGCGGACCTACGCTTTTTTGCGGAGGACGGCAAAAAAGAAGTGAGTCATATCATGTTTAAGCAAAGCTCAGGAGGCACTCCTTGAAAAAAACCAAACAATCAGGAAAAACGGTAAAACCGCTGAAGGTGATTTTTATCGTTTTGTGCATCATTGTATTGGCGGTTCTGCTGGCTGTGGGGGCAGTGTGCGTTTCGTTGGCGATTCGTTACCACAATGATTCATTCGAATATCAGCCGCCG
>JAFTUB010000012.1 GCA_017466495.1 Clostridia bacterium | reverse complement strand
GTCTTGGTCAGATTGTCCTTATCAATAAGCAGCTCCTCGTAGAGCTTCTCGCCGGGACGCAGACCGATCTCCACAATGTCGATGTCCTTGTAGGGGATGTAGCCCATCATGCGGATCATGTTCTCCGCCAGGGTGATGATATGCACCTGCTTGCCCATATCCAGCACGAAGAGCTCGCCGTCCTTGGCCATGGAGCCCGCCATCATCACCAGGCGGCTGGCCTCGGGGATGGTCATGAAGTAGCGGATGATGCGCTTGTCGGTGACGGTCACGGGGCCGCCGCGCTCGATCTGGGCCTGGAACAGGGGGATCACCGAGCCGTTGGAGCCCAGGACGTTTCCGAAGCGCACGGCGGTAAACTCGGTCTTGCTGTCGCGACGGCAGAGCACCACCATCTCGCACATGCGCTTGGAGGCGCCCATGACGTTGGTGGGATTGACCGCCTTGTCGGTGGAGATCAGGACGAAGCGCTCGGCGCCGTACTTCTCGGCCATGTTGGCGGTGTTGTAGGTGCCCATGACGTTGTTCTTGATGGCCTCGCAGGCGCTGTGCTCCATGAGAGGCACGTGCTTATGGGCGGCGGCGTGGAACACGATCTGGGGGCGGTAGTGGTTGAAAATGCACTCCAGGCGCACCACGTCCCGCACCGAGGCGATCTCCACCTCCAGATCCAGCTTGTCGCCGTACTTGCGGATCAGCTCCTGCTGGATGCTGTAGGCGTTATTCTCGTAAATGTCCAGGATGATGAGCTTCTTGGGCTCGCACTTGGCCAGCTGACGGCAAAGCTCGGAGCCGATGGAGCCGCCTCCACCCGTCACCAGAATGACCCGGCCCTCATAGTAGCTCTTCAGCTCCTCGATGTTGATCTTCTTCTCCAGAGACTCACGGCCCAGAAGATCCTCTACGTGGAACTCACGCACCCGTCTTTGGGCGGGGGCATCGGTAGCCGCCCCGTTCATCACGTCGCGGGTGGGGAAATCGTAGACCTTGACCTTATAGCCTGCGTCGCCGTAGAACTGGATGAGCCGCTGGGTCTCCTCGGCGGAGATATCCGAAATGGCCACGAAGACCTCCTGCACGGGCAGGGATGCCAACCGACTCAGGGTGTGATCATCCTCACCGTAGACGTTGAGATCCGCCACGCGCATACCGATCTTAGCCTTGTTGCGGTCAATGAAGCAAACGGGGCGGTAATGGGAGGCGGGATTGTTACGCAGCTCCTCGGCCAGATGGCAGCCGACCTGTCCCGCGCCCACGATGGCGATACCGATCTTGTTCAGTTGCCCGCTCTCTCCGTGGACTCTCTCCCCCTTGTTCCGGGTCTGGTGCGCCAGCTGGTAAGCAAAGCGCAGAACCAAGGTTCCCAGCATGAACAGAGCCAGCACGCAGAAGGTCTGCCAGAAGTTCATGTACAGGTAATCCACCCCCGCGTGGTGCAGGGTATAGGTCAACAGAAAACCGAGAGCGCCGCTGAAGGCATCCGAGATCACCATGGTGACGTAGGCGCGCACGTTGGGGTACCGCCACACGTTGCGGTAGATCTTGGTCGCAAAGCGTCCCGCCATAATAAACGCCAGCAGGACCAGGGCATTGGGCCAGTGGGTGAGCCAATGCTCCATTGGGGCGAGCCCTGCTATGGTACAGAACACGGCGTTGAAGATATAGGCAGCCAAAAAGCATCCAATATCGATCAGAACCAAAGCGATACGGCGTCCCCCTTTGGTTTGACGGCGGGACTGAGGGGCGGTCCCGTTGGACGAGCCGACTTGATTGGAATTCATGGAAAAGCCTCCAATGTATGTAAAAATGAGAAAATAATCAAATCCTGCGCAGGGAGCGGGCATAGGCCGCCGCGGAGCAAAGACCGTAGGGAGCGGCGTGAAGGAACAGGGGAACCAGCAGACCCGCCGCGGACAGGGCGTACCACCCTGCCAGGCTGATCCGCAGGCAGAACACGGCGGCAAAGGAGCGGCGGAAGCCGCGGAAATAGCGGTTCACCTCGCCCAGGGGCATCCAGTCATGGACGAACACGTAGTAGCCGCAACCCGCCCGACGGCCCGACAGGAAGAAGAACAGGACTCCCAGGGAGAAGCAGAAGAGAAAGACAACCACGGCCAGAAGGGCGTACAGAACGGGGGTGCTTTGGGTCAGCGGCCTGAGGGTCAGCAGAGCCAGGCGGAACAGCAGGATGGGGACCCCCACCGACAGAGCCGTAAATCCCAGACTCTCCATGACCACCGCCATGACGCGCCCATAGGCGCGGAGGGAGGTGAAGGGATAGAAGAGCTCGGACAGGGACGCCTCGGGGAGCCATACGGGCAGATCCTCGGCGGAGCTTTCCTCGGGGGCGGTCATGAGGCATGCCAGACGAAACACACCGCCGCACAGGGGAAGAACCAGACCCAGAAGCAGAAGAACGGTCAGCACCGCGGCGGCGGCATCCACCCAGAGAGCCTCACCGAACAGAATATACCCCGCGGTAGCCAGGCACCCCACCGCCATGTACAGAGCGACGCCAACGACCAGGATGATCGTGAGGGACAGCACCAGGATCATGCGGTGGCCCCGCCCTTGGCTGCGGCTTTTCAGGGAAGCCCGTGCCTGACGGCGGGTCACGGAAGCACTCTCCCACAGGCTGAGATTTTCGGACGTGAGGTTCATGGCGGCGCCTTTCGGTAAGATGGGAATGGGGATCAGTTTTTCCACCGTCCGCCGCACAGGATACGGCTGACGGTATCGCGGTCGTCCAGCACCAGCAGGTCGGCGCGCTTGCCGATCTCAATGGAGC
>JAFTUB010000141.1 GCA_017466495.1 Clostridia bacterium | reverse complement strand
GTCGAGGCTCCCTTCTCTGTATTTGAGAATTTCGGATTCCAGAGAGGCAGAAACGCCGATAAATTTGAGGGCTGGGAGCCGTTGCGTTCCGATAACGGACTGGTGTTCCTGCCCAAGTATATCAACTCCTTTATGTCCTTAAAGGTCGAAAGCTACGTCGACCTCGACACACACGGTATGTTTATCTGCACCGTCACCGAGGCGCGTGTCACCTCCGACAAGGAAACCATGACCTACACCTACTACCAGAACAACGTCAAGCCCAAGCCCGAAACCGAGGGCAAGCGCGGGTATGTCTGCAAGGTGTGCGGCTATGTCTACGAGGGCGAGGAGCTTCCCGAAGACTTTATCTGCCCCCTGTGCAAGCACGGTGCCGCAGATTTTGAAGAGATCAAATAAATTCAATTTCAGGAGGAAAAGAAAATGTTAAACGCAAAGGTTCGTGAGCTGCTCAACACCCAGATCAACAAGGAATTTTATTCGGCCTATCTCTACCTGGAGTTCTCCAACTACTTCAAGGAGAAGAACCTGGACGGCTTTGCCAACTGGTACATGATCCAGGCCCAGGAGGAGCGTGACCATGCTCTGCTCTTCTACCAGTATCTGCAGAACAACAACGAGATCGTGACCCTGGACGCCATCGACAAGCCCACCACCGGCTTTGCATCCCACATGGATGTTCTCCAGGCCGGCCTCAAGCACGAGATCTACGTTACCTCGCTGATCAATGACATCTATGCCGCCGCCTATGAGGTCAAGGATTTCCGTACCATGCAGTTCCTTGACTGGTTCGTCAAGGAGCAGGGCGAGGAGGAGACCAACGCCAACGATCTCATCGCCAAGATGGAGCTCTTCGGCGGCGACCCCAAGAGCCTGTACATGCTCAATCAGGAGCTGGCAGCCCGTGTTTATACCGCACCTTCCCTGGTGCTTTGAACGAAAAATCATTAACTTAAAGGAGAATTTATCATGAAGAAGTATGTATGCGAAGTATGCGGCTGGGAATATGACGAGGCTGAGGGTGCGCCTGAGCACGGCATCGAGCCCGGTACCAAGTTTGAGGATCTGCCCGAGGATTTCGAGTGCCCCCTGTGCGCGGTGGGCAAGGATCAGTTCTCGGAAGTCCAGGAATAAGGGGGAACTGCGATTATGTTGGAAAATTACACCGTATGCAACTGCGCCAAGGTAAGCAGCTTCGATATTGCGGACGCCCTGAATAAGCACGAGAAATTTGACGATGTTCTGCTGGCCTTTGCGGCGGTACAGCGGGTCACGCATTGCACCACCGGATGCGGCGGCTGCCGCGAAAAGGTGCTGGACGTGATCTCCCAGCTCATGATGGGACACGACCGCTTCTGAGGACAGCTTCGCACAGATAAGGAGAATCTTCTATGGAAATGGTATTGCTGACCGCGGTGGGGGTCGGCGGCGCGACAATCTTCGGATCGCTGATCGGCTTTCTGTTCAAAAAAATGTCCCACCGCTTCTCGGACTTGATCCTGTCCTTCGCGGCGGGTGTCATGCTGTCGGCGGCGGTGCTGGGGCTGATCATTCCCTCCCTGGAATACGGCGGGAAGTTTGGTCTGCTGATCACCGTTGCAGGCATTTTTGCAGGTGCGCTCTGCCTCAATCTCATCGATAAGCTGGTGCCCCACCTGCACCGTATGGTGGGCCCCGATACCGAGACCCATCGCAGCACCGACCTGAACAAGGTCCTGCTCTTTGTCACCGCCATTGCCATCCACAACCTGCCCGAGGGCATCGCCGCAGGCGTTGGCTTCGGTTCGGGGAATACTGCTCAGGCGCTCATGATCGCCGGTGGCATTGCCCTGCAGAATATTCCCGAGGGTATGGTCATCATTGCTCCCATGCTGGCGGCCGGAGTTCCACCCCGGAAGACCTTCATTGCGGCTATGATCACCGGCCTTGTGGAGGTGGCGGGAACCCTCATCGGTTACTTTGCCGTGAGCCTTGCCTCGGCCATCCTGCCCTTCGCGCTGGCTTTCGCCGGCGGCACCATGCTCTATGTGGTCAGTGACGAGATGATTCCCGAAACCCACGCCCATGGCGGCGAGCGCGGCGCAACCTACGCACTATTGGTGGGCTTCTGCGTCATGCTGGCCACGGATGTGCTGTTGGGGTAATACATATTGGGGAGGAGCTTTTTGAAAAAAGCTCCTCCCCAAGCCCCTCTGCAAAAACTTTCGTGCGGGGTATAACTGTAATATTTTGATATATCTTCTCTCTGCAGTTTTTTGCGGGGGTGTGGGGGAGCCTTTTTCAAAAGGCTCCCCCACGGTCTTATCTCCGTCTCCCCCTCACCAAAGCCGCCACCTGACAGAGCAGGACGGTCAGCGCGGCGATGGAAAGCCAGCTGAAGGTGAAATTCACCGATTGAAACAGCCGGTGGTAGTCCCGATATGCGTTGTACTCCAGCGCGGTTTGGAAGCGGGGCTCGAAGACAAAGCGGTTTACCAGGTAATCCCCCACCCGGAGCAGTACAAGAATGCCGCCGCTGAGGGCCACGGTAAGCGCACTTCGCCGATTCCACGGCAGCACCGTATTCCGGAAGGAGCGGAGCGTGCAGATCACCAGCAGAACAAAGATCGCGGTAAGGCCCCACGCCATGCCAAGACGGACGAAGTTCATATCTGCCGTCCAGATGAAGGTGTGCAGGATCAGACTTCGGCTGATGCCGGTGGCATAGGCCAGGTAGAGGTCAAGGAGCAGATAGAGCGTCCAGCCGCACCACAGCCCCACCCGTCGGCGGAAAATGAAGCAGATCCCGCCACAGATCAGAAAGGGGGAGGCAAGGGCAAGGCCTGCCAACAGGTCCCCGAAACAGGTGAGAAACAGAAAGCACAGAAAACCCATGCAGAGGAGAACGGTACCGGCAATTTTCCGGGGCGGGAAGGCAGGTTCTGCGGGGATAGTCGGTGCTTCGGCGGGTGCCGTCACGGGTGCGGGGGCCGGTTCCGGTTCCTCTCCACGGATCAGCGCATCCAGGGTGACGCCGAACATATCGCTCAGACGTATGAGCTTATCCAGCTCGGGGACCGAGGCATCGGTCTCCCACTTGGACACCGACTGCCGGGACACCCCCAGAAGATCGGCAAGCTCATCCTGGGAGAGATTTCTTGCTTTGCGCAAATGTGCGATAGTTTGACCGAGTGTCATAGTACCCTCCTTGGGTTTTTGATGGCTCTATTATACCATGAATGGCTTCAAAAGTCCACCAAGTGCACTTGGTTTTCCGCAACTGACAGTTGGCAAAGCCCATTTTACCGTTTTTGCGGGGGTGCTTTTTTCAAAAAGCACCCCCGCGGTCTTTTTATTCCGTTTGCCCCTCGCACTTTTCCTTCAGATAAGCCCGGGCTGTCTTGTTAATGGTCTCCGCAAACTGATCCGCCGTAATGTCGTTGTGGATCGGCGTGGAGAACACCATACAGTCTCCGTAGGTGACCTGCAGCCTCGTCTCCTTTACATGAAAACTCTTCTTGCCGAAGGTGACGGTCTTTTCTTCGGTGACGATCCCGGCCTTCTCCAGCATGGTGAAGGGGATCTCCACCGCATCCTCACGAATGCCCTCAGAGACAAGAGAGCCGGTGCGGCGGGTGATGAAGAGAGCGTCTGAGAGCACATACACCATGGCCCGGGTGTACTCGGTGGAGCGCACGGTGCCGTCCTTGCCCCGGGTGAACATGAGGCCGTCGTGGTAAAGGTATCCCTCCGCCGTGACAGGGGGAATGTGGGCCAGCACCTTTTTCTCCTGCTTGGGATGCTTCTCAATGTCCCGCTCGATGTCAAGGCCGATGCGCTGAACGCAGGCATCAATGTCCTCCTCGGAGGAACGGCCCACCGAGCTGAGCAGGAAGCAGACAAAGCCCACGGGCAGAGCGATGGTGGAGATGAGATACAGATAGTAGCTGTAGCTCCAGCCCAGCCAAAGCCCCAGAACGCCGGGGACCATCAGGCACATCCCGAAGATCCGCAGGCCGTCCCCGCGCTTGAAGTAGTTGATATTGTTTTTGATGTTCATGCAGTTTTCTCCTTTGCAGTTTCACTGAGAACAGTATAGCGCAGCCGGGGCGGAAAGTCAAGAAACCGTTGGTTGACCTTGCTTCCCCCCTCAGTTGAGCCGCCCGTTGGAACCGCCCTCTGCCTATATAGTGTGGGAAAGGCGGGAAAAGGTTGGCATTTTCTCAAACTTTTTCAAAAGAAATGCCCTGTCCTGCGTGGACAGGGCATTTTGGATGCGGTCAATTACTTCCGCTTGGCGGGGGAGTCGCAGTAGAGGCAGCGGTAAACGCGGTTTTCACGGTCGGTGAGACGGAAGACGTGGTCCAGCTCCTGCTCGGTGGTGGTGATGCAGCGGGGATTCTTGCACTGGATCACGTTGGTCACTCGCTCGGGCAGGTCGGGCTTGAACTTCTGCACCCGCTCACCTTCGCGGATGATGTTGACGGTGATGCCGGGGTCTACATAGCCCAGCACATCCAGATCCAGGTCGATGACCTCGTCGATCTTAATGATGTCCTTCTTGCCCATTTTGTCGCTGGCGGCGTTCTTGATGATGGCCACCGAGCAGGACAGCTCTTCAAGCCCCAGAATGCGGTAGAGCTCCATGGCTCCGCCTGCGCGGATGTGGTCGATGACGATACCGTTGCGGATTTCATCAATAATCATAGGTTACACCTCACTTTGCAGGCCGTTCAATGCCCAGCAGCATCAGAATCAGTGCCATGCGCATATATTTGCCGTTGAGCACCTGCTTGAAGTAGCAGGCGCGGGGATCGTTGTCCACAGCCACTGCGATCTCGTTGACGCGGGGCAGGGGATGGAGGATGGCCATGTTTTCCTTGGCCGAGGCCAGCTTGTCGGGGGTCAGGATGTAGCTGTCCTTGAGGCGGATGTAGTCGGCCTCGTTGAAGAAGCGCTCGCGCTGGACGCGGGTCATGTAGAGGATGTCCAGCTCGGGCATGGCGGCCTCCAGGGAGTCGGTCTCCACATAGGTGGCGGTGCTGTGGGCCAGCACCTCGTCCCGGATGTAGGAGGGAACGCGAAGCTCATCGGGGGAGATCAGCACAAATTTGATCCCGGTGTGGCGGGAGAGGGCGCTGATGAGGGAGTGGACGGTGCGGCCAAACTTCAGGTCGCCGCAGAAGCCTCCGGTGAGGTTGTCCAGCCGGCCCATCTGACGGCGGATGGTGCAGAGGTCGGCCAGGGTCTGGGTGGGATGGTTGTGGCCGCCGTCGCCGGCATTGATCACGGGGATGGAAGCATTGCGGCTTGCCACCAGGGGAGCGCCCTCCTTGGGAT
>JAFTUB010000140.1 GCA_017466495.1 Clostridia bacterium | reverse complement strand
GGTCGCCGTCCGAAGGACGGCTACCTCTGATGCGTATGAACGGTCAGCGTGCGTTCTTCCGCTCCCACCCAAATCCGCACCGCATAAACGTCAACTCATTTGTTTGAAAGTTTTCGCGGGGGTTTGGGGGAGCTTTTTTCAAAAAGCTCCCCCAAAGTATTCCAACCCCAGTAAATAGCTCTTCCACCCGAATCCGGCGATTTGACCGCGGCAGACGGGGGAGATGACGGAGGTGTGGCGGAACTCTTCCCGGGCGTGGATGTTGGACATATGGACCTCCACCACAGGGAGGGGCGCGATGGCGGCGATGGCATCGCGGATGGCGTAGGAATAGTGGGTGTAGGCACCGGCGTTGAGGATGATGCCCTCGTATTTGGCGGGGGCGGCGTGGAGGATATCGATCATCTCGCCCTCGTGGTTGGTTTGCGCGAAGTCCATGGCAAAGCCCAGTTCAGCGGCGCGCTCTGCCAGCTTTTCGTTGATTTCGGGGAGGGTCAGCGCGCCGTAGTGGGCGGGCTCACGGGTGCCGGTGAGGTTGATGTTGGGGCCGTTGAGGACAAGCAGTGTTTTCATAGTTGTTCTCCTTTTGGTGGAATATCAGTTCAGTCGGCCCAGGGCTTGCTCGGTGAGGGCCTGCATATAGGCCGCATCCTCGGCCATGGTACCCGCCGACTCGCAAATAATGCGGGGGGTCAGCCCGTCGGCGGCGATGACCTGGGCAAGGGGCGCGAAGTCGGGTCCCCAGGCGGTGTCGGCAAAGGTGACGTGCCGCTTTTCCCCGGCATCGGTGTACTCGATGCGGGAGAAGTGGCAGTGCAGATTGCGGGCCACCTCCTCCCCTGCCGACTCGGCAATGGCGGCAAAGACGGCGCGGTAGTCGTCGGCGGCAAAGAACCGCCCCTGCTCGCGGGCATTGAGGTGGCCGAAGTCCACCACCGGCACAAAACGGGGGCTGATGCGGCAGAGGGTCAGTACCTCCTCCAGGGTGCCCAGCTGATTGCGCTTGCCCATGGTTTCCAGGCCAATGGAGATCCCGGGGAAACGGTCGCCCACTGTGTCAAGAGTCTGTTCCAGGGTGTCGGCGGCCAGGGCCATGGCCTCCTCCCGGGAGATCTTGGCGGCCGAGCCGGTGTGCACCACAATGGTGTCAGCTCCCAGGGCCTCAGCGGCCTCCAGGGAGCGGGTGATGTAGTCAATGCTCTTCAGCCGCTTCTCGGGGTCAACCCCGGAGAGGGAAATGTAGTAGGGCGCGTGCAGGGACATGGAAATGTCGTGCTCCCGGGCCTTCGCGCCGATCTTGGCCAGGGTAGCGATGGGCGCGGTCAACCCGTTCCCTGCCTGGTATTCGTATGCCCCCAGCCCCCGTGCCGCAACCCAGCCGGGCGCCTGCAGGGTCGCCTTGAAGCCCTCGGCGTAGAAGGACTCGGAGTTGCCGCCGGGGCCGAAGAGAGGACGGTTTCTCATCATGTTTTCTTCCTTTTATATATAGTGTATTTGCGCATCCCCGTCAGGGACGGGTAAAGTCCCCGTTCTTTTTGTGCCAGCGGGAGAGGATGGGCCGCTCCAGGGCGCGCTTGAAGCGCCAGAAGAAGCTGCGCTTGTCCCGAATGGGGGGGACGATGATGGCCTGCATCCCGCAGAAGCGGGCACAGAGCAGATCGGTAAAGATCTGATCCCCCAGGGACGCGGCGTCGTCGGGGGTCACCCCCAGCCCGGCCAGCGCCGCCCGGGCGGTTTTCGTCAGGGGCTTGTGGGCGTCGGGGTAGGCAGGCAGACCCAGGGGGGCATTGAAGCGCTCCACCCGGTCGGCATGATTGTTGGAGATGAGGGCCGCTTTGATCCCCGCCTCGGCCAGCGCCGCAAACCAGGCCAGGGTCTCGGGGGTGGGGTCGGGCTGCTCGTAGGGCGCGAGGGTGTTGTCAATGTCGATCAGCAGCGCGCGGATCCCCCGTGCAGCAAGATATTCGGGGGTGATATCGGTGAACTGCGCAAAATACGCATCGGGCAAAAGCGTCATAGAGCCTCCCATGGTTGTGATGGCTTCATTATAGCACGGATTTCCCCATTTATCAAGAGTGGGAGAAAAAATTTTGCAAACCCCTTGACAAAGGGGGGAAACTGTGGTATTATAGTTAGGCGGTTTTGATTAACGCCATGCGGGTGTAGTTCAATGGTAGAATTCCAGCCTTCCAAGCTGGCCGCGTGGGTTCGATTCCCATCACCCGCTCCATCCCGAAAGGGAAGCGCCGTGCCGGGAACAGGATCACCCAAATGTGCCATTAGCTCAGTTGGATAGAGCAACTGCCTTCTAAGCAGTAGGTCGGGGGTTCGAATCCCTCATGGCACGCCATATGGTGGGTATAGCTCAGTTGGTTAGAGCGTCAGGTTGTGGCCCTGAAGGCCGTGGGTTCGAATCCCACTACCCACCCCACCTTTTCTGACTACTATTCAGAAATTTACATACAATATTACGGATACAGGGATATCGCCAAGTCGGTAAGTCACCAGATTTTGATTCTGGCATTCGTAGG
>JAFTUB010000011.1 GCA_017466495.1 Clostridia bacterium | reverse complement strand
GGTTCACTGTGTTTGCAAATTTTTTGTTCTTCCATTATAGCACAATGGCGCACATCTGTCCATTCTTGCATTTTTTCTCCATCTGTGCTATACTTTGTTTATCCCCGGCCATTGACCGATTAAAATCATCCGATGGGAGACCAATATGCTTTATCTTCTGCCTGCGCTTGCAGTTCTGATTCTCGCGGCAGTCATTTTCGCCGCGAATTTTCTCATCAACACGTCCATTCGCCGCCAGCCGCCTCTGCCTCCCCACGATCCCGCCACGCTGTCCCCCTTTTGGCTGGATTATGTGGCAAAAAACAACGCAGCCATCGCGGAGCTTGACACCCTCCCCCACGAGGAGCTGACGCTGTCCGCCCATGACGGCATCCGTCTCTTCGCCCGCTTCTTCCCCGCCGAGGGGGATGGCAGCACCCATGACACCGTCATCGTTGTTCACGGTTACCGCAGCGGAACGGGGGACTTTGCCATGATGCTCCCCTGGTACCGCAGACAGGGCTTCAACTGCCTGGTGGTGGAGAACCGCGCCCACGGCAAAAGCGAAGGTGATTTCTTTGGCTTCGGCGCGCTGGACAGCCGGGACTGCGCCGCCTGGTGCCGTCTGATCGCCGATCGCATTCCCGGCCGCGCCATCTTCCTGCACGGCATCTCCATGGGAGCTGCCACCGTCACTCTGGCGGCCTGCCATGATCTCCCGCCCCAGGTGAGGGGTGTGATCGCCGACTGCGGCTACACCTCAGCGGTGGAGGAATTCCGCCATGTGATGCGTACCTCCATGCACATTCCCGGCCCCATTGCCGACCTGCTGATGCCCGTAGCATCCCTGCTCTGCCGTCTGCGGGCCGGCTACTTCTTCGGCGAGGCATCTCCCCTTCGCGCCATGCCGTCCGCCCGACTGCCTTTCCTTTTTGTTCACGGCGGCAAGGATAACTATGTCCCCACCGAAATGGGACACCGCCTTTACGCCGCCTGCCCCACCGAAAAAACTCTACTGATTGTGGATGAAGCCACCCACGGGGTCAGCTACGCCATTGATCCCGCCGCCTACGAAGCGGCCATGACAGCGTTCTATGCCCCTCTCCGCTCCGATTCGGGAGAGATGTCATGAGGGACGGCTGGAATCCCTGGCACGGCTGCCGCAAGCTCAGCGAGGGCTGCGCCAACTGCTACGTTTACCGCATGGATGCCGAACACGGACGGGACCCTACTCTGCCCCATCGTACCGCCGCCTTCGGCCTTCCTCTGCGTCAAAATCGGAAGGGTGAGTATCGGGTTTCCCCAGGCTCCACCCTGTGGACCTGCTTCAGCTCCGACTTTTTTCTTGAAGAAGCCGACGAATGGCGGCGGGAGGCATGGGCCATGATTGCCGCCCGTCCCGATGTGGAATTTATCTTCATCACCAAACGAATCCACCGCTTCCACGTTTCTCTGCCGGAAGATTGGGGGGAAGGCTACCCCAATGTCCACATCGGCTGCACCTGTGAGAACCAACGCCGTGCCGATGAGCGACTTCCCCTCTTTCTCGCCGCCCCTATCCGCCACCGCTTCATTGTCTGCGAGCCACTGCTGGAACCCATCCACCTCTCCCCCTATCTGGATCACCGCATCGAGGAGGTCACGGTGGGCGGCGAGTCGGGAACAGGAGCGCGGGTCTGCGATTACGCCTGGGTCACCGGAATCCGGGATGCCTGCACAACGGCGGGAGTGGCCTTCCGCTTTCATCAGACCGGCGCGAACTTCCGTCGGGACGGACGCACCTACACCATTCCCCGCAATCGCCAGCATGAGCAGGCCAAGCGGGCAGGCATCGACTTTTCCCCTGCCGCAAAATACTACACGCCGTGACAAAATCTCACGCAGAAAGCGAGGTATCCCCTTGAAACTGTCCTCTCATCTTACCCGCCTTTCCCTTGCCCTGCTCAAGCAGACGGCAGACACCCCCACCCGTATGATCTCCCCCCTCTCCCTGGCAGAGGCCCTGGCCATGCTGGCGGAGGGTGCATCGGGAGAGACCCTGCGTCAGCTGGAGGAATTTCTTGGCATTACCCGGCCCACCCTTCGGCGGTCGCTTTCCACTCTGCGGACGACTTTTGCGCAGGCATCGGCGGAGCAGCTTCTGCAGGCCAATTCTCTGTGGACGGATGAGCAGGGCTTCACCCCTGCCCCCACCTATTGCAAACGTCTGGCCGATCGCTATGCCGCAGAGGTGCACGCCCTCCCCCTCGCCGCTCCCGATGCCGCTCTCCGTATCAACGGATGGGTACAGGAGGCAACCGGAGGGATGATCCCCCGCCTGGTGAATGAGGATATGCTGCGGGGCCTCCGTCTTCTGCTCATCAACGCCCTCTGCTTTGAGGCGGAATGGGCACGGGCCTTCATGTCCCACACCTGCCCTGCTCCCTTCACCCTCGCCGACGGGACCGCCGTCACCGCCGACTTCATGCACAGCAAATGCGAGCATCTGTTCCTTTCCCGGGAGGGAGCACAGGGCTTCATCAAACCCTATGCAGAGGGGCACTTCGCCTTTGCCGCCATTCTCCCCCCCGAAGGGGTCAGCGCAGAGGACTACCTCACCGGGCTGGACGGCGCTTCCCTGCACCGCATGCTGAACACCCCCACCGAATGTCCCTCTCTCCATGTAAAAATGCCCGCCTTCCGTGCCGATTACGGCATCACCCTCAACGAAGCGCTGAAGGCTCTTGGCCTGACGCGGATCTTCTCCCCTGCCGAGGCAGAGCTTGACCGCATGGGAAAAGCCGACGGGCGGCTCTGCGTAGATGTCATCCTGCAGAAGACACACATCGAGGTCAACACCGCCGGTACCCGTGCAGCCGCCGCCACCGCGGTGACCGTGATGACCACATCGCTGATACCGCCGGAGGAATATCGGGAACTGGTGTTCGACCGCCCCTTCCTGTATGCCATTCTGCACACCGACACCCACACCCCCATCTTCATGGGCGTCATGGCTGACCCCACAGCAAAAGAATAAAGAAGTGGGG
>JAFTUB010000139.1 GCA_017466495.1 Clostridia bacterium | reverse complement strand
GATTCTCTGACCAACCTCCTCAACAACCATGATACCGGCCGCCTGATCCAGCAGTCCTACTACGGCGCCCAAAACGCACCCTACGAAACCGCGGTATACAGCGGCAACGTGTGGGCCTATAACCCCGTCCAGGGCGGCGACCAGTACGGCAACACCTCAAAGCTGGTGGATTATTCCGTCTCGGACGACGGCAGAGAGATCTGGGTCAAGTGCCAGCCCCTGGATTGGGCCCATAAGAATTCCCGCACACCCTCGTATATGGAGAACACCTATTCTCTGAAGGAGGGCCATGTTCGGGTGGACAATCGATTCATCGATTTCTCGGGCTACCCCCACAATCTGCGCCAGCAGGAGGTTCCCGCCTTCTATACCGTCAGCTACTTCTCCGATTTTGTCTTCTACTTCGGCGATTCTCCCTGGACGGGAGATACCCTCACCGTGAAAAAGGATCTTCCCTTCTGGGCGGGGAACAGTCCCGACCCTTATTTCCGGCTGCGGAACGACGAAAACTGGTGTGCCTGGGTGACGCCCACGGGATATGCCCTGGGGCTGTACTCTCCCCTTGCCAATGTTCTGGTAGCGGGGCGGTACCTCTATAACGGCTCCAAGAGCCCCGCGAACGCCGCCACCAGCTATGTGGCTCCCCTGCTTACTCACCAGCTGGAGTTCTGCAAACCCTACACCTATTCCTACTACATCACCACCGGCACGGTGGACGAAGTCCGCGGCACGTTTGAATCCATCCGCCGCGGGAAATAACCGAAAAAAGGAGCCGCGCTTGTGCGCGGCTCCTTTTTGTGTGGGGATGATGATCGGGAGCTCAGAATAGCAGACAGAGAGAAAAAATCAATCCGGCAAGCATGGCCAGACAAAAAACCAGCAAGCCAATGAACAGACCTGCACCGAGCTTTTTTCTGAAATCAGCGTCCCGAACGGCGCGGATCAGCACATCTCCCGCCAGAACAAGCAATTCGACACACAAAAGTGTTAAAATTGCCGCTAAAGGGATTTTCTGATTGAAGGTATCCAGCGTCACGTCCATCCAGCGATACCGGCGGCCGAAGGAAATTTCCACAACATCACAGGGAAGGGCGGGGATCAGCTGCAGGACAGCGGTGCCGACAAGGGCAATCTGATTGAAGGTGCAGAACAGCAGTTCCGAAAAGGTTAACCCCCGATCTTTTTTGCGAACAGCCCCCCGATTCCGGATCAAACAGGAAGGGAAAATCAGGAGATTGTACAGAACCGGAGACGGAATGAGGATCAGTTTGGGCTCCGGGGAGAACATTCGCATATGCTGCCCGATGATGGCGCTGATGGAATATATGAACAAGAACGTGATAATAAACTGCATAGAAAGCTTCACCGCCTTTCTGTATGAATGGATCAGGCAGACGTCCAATCAGAGGTTTTCGCCTTTTTGTCTTCTTCATGACGTCATAACGCCTGTCCGCTTTGGGGAGCGTTGCGCGAAAACAGGATTTCGGCAAATTTGTCACTTTTTATCATTGTATCGTAAATATCAACCGGTGTCAAGCAAAAAACAAACCTCTGCTGCGGCAGAGGTTTGTTTTCGTTGTATTGTGTATCCGATTCAGCTGCACGAGAGGGTACCAACCCACAGGCGTGGCGAGGTGCTGCACTCCGCCGAACACGGAACTATCTATTCTTGTTGCGGACGGCATTTGCGATGCTTGCCGCAATCACGCCCGAGGCAATTATGACCGCAAGATCCACCGGCGCAAGGACAATTCCGGGTATGCCATCAAAAAAGAATCCGTCACCGAAACGATAAAGATGTCCGCTGAGCAAAATCATTTCGCCGATGTACATGATGAGTGTAACCACCGACGCAAGAACGCCCGGCAGCCAAACGGAAAGAATCGGCTTTTGATTCAGCGTAAAGGATGCAGCATATATGCCGACCGTTACCCCGAACAGAACGAAAAATACGCTCATCAGGATCGCGGAAAGCGCAGAAACCTGAATGTCACCGTTTCGGTAAAAGGCGGTAAAACACGCCCAAATGCACATTCCGAGAAACGCGCCGCTGGCAATCGACTGAATCGTAAGGGACTTGCAGCGGCGCTTATCCCCTGTTCGGATCATGTTGGCAAAGCCGTAGAAGCAATTTAAGATGGATAGGATAAGGACGACAGAAATGAGGTAAAAATGAAGCTTGAACGCAGGGCTGTATTCCCCCATCAAAACATCAACTTCCGTCCAGGTTCTTTCTTCAAAACTGCTTGTCGGAATATAACACATATACATCTGCCAATCTTCCAGTGTGGAGAAAACACCGGTTACGGTGCGTGTGACCGTTGCCGTTCTTTCCAAAATGAATTCGAATACAAAAAACAATATGGTGGAAATTCCCGTTCCCAACAGCAATGCGTATTTCCGAAAGAATTTCATGGCAACGGGCATCAGGGCAACCCCCGCCAGGAGAGCGAGTGCAATCGGCGTGTACGGGATGATGTACTTCGGATAATTCTCGGCATATACCGTGCCGTACCGGATCATGTCGCAGATGACCGAAACACCCATATAAATCGGATAAAACGAGGCTGTCAGAACACCGAGCAAACAAAACAAAGTATACTTTTTGAACGTTCTGTTTTCCATATTGACCTCCTTGTCATTCAAAATAGATCATAAAGCCGAGCCATTCAAAGGGGATGGTGGTAACTGAGTCTAAGGAGCTCGACAAAAAACTCCAGCTTACGTCCCGATATGTCAACGCCATGCTGTCGGTAAGGACGTAATAACAGTCTTGCTTGGGTGCGGATGCAGGTCCCGCATATCCGTCCAAACGGCGCAAATAGCGATAGCTTTCCCCTTCCGATATGCCGAACTCGTTGAAATCGAAGATGGTGTATCTGCCATTGCAGTAGTACAGATCCCGATAATAGCCGATGCCGTCAATGAAATGCGCCACGCGCAGAAAGGCATTCTCTCCCGACTCGGCCCTGGCAAAAAAGCGCTGCCAATTCTCATATCCCGCAGCTTCACTGGTTCCCCGGAGGGTATCGATCACAAGGCAGCCGTCGCGGATGGCATCCGCGGCGGTATACGCCGACGGAATGTCGGAAAAACCCGTATAGCTGCCGTCTTCACCGTAGGATATGCTCACGTCACGTTTGCTGCAGGAAAAAAGCATTGCGGCGAGCAAGAGGAAAAGCGCGGTCAAAGCAAGCATTCTTTTCTTCATCAGCACAACTCCCTTCATGATGCATTGGTGAGCAGAATATAGGCAATGGAAATCAACAAGGCAGAACACACAACCCATGATGCCAGGGACACTTTTCGGTAAGACAGGATGTTTTCGATCCTCAATCTGATTTTGGCGCCCCCGAAGGACGCGGCAAATACGTTTGTTTTTTCTGCGGCATGAAGCAGGGTGTATGCGTACGCCTTCCGCTCGGCCTCATTGCATTTGGACAATACAAGCTCGTCACACGCAAGCTCAATGTCCGAATACAGCAATTTCAAAATCAGCCACGCGAGGGGATTAAACCAATGCAGACAAACCACCACAAAGGCCAAAAGACGAAGGAGATTGTCCTTCCGTTTCAAATGCGCACGCTCGTGCATCAGGATATAATGCAATTCGCTATCCTCATATTCCATGGGAAGAATGATTTTGGGCTTGATGATGCCGTAAAGCGCAGGCGTTTTGATCTTATCGGAAAGATACACGTTCCCGCTCAAGCATTGCGCGTCTTTGACTTCTCCCAGGGTGACGAAATAAATGATGGTCAAGGTAAATACAGCGGCCAGCGCAACCGCAAGCCATACGACGGATGCAACGTTAAACAAATCCTCAAGAAGATCCACCTTGTAGGTAATGGGGAAATAACCGGCTGCCCCCATGGTGTGATTCATCATCGTCAGCGCCGAACCGTCGCCGATTTGAAAAACCGTAACCGTCTTCGTGGTAAACCTGGACAATAACGCCATGATGCCGTACTTGCTGGAAATTCCGACGGGAATACACATTCGCACAAAGGGCACAAGCCACAGCCAAATGAAGATCCGACGGGGAATTTTTTTGACCGGGCGAAGAAGCAATACGGGTATCGTGCAGATCGTTGCGGCGATACTCATATTGAAGATCCAATAAAAGATTTCTCCCAGCATGGAATCACCTCTTGTCGATCAATCTCCGAAGCTCGTCGATTTCGTCCTCTGTTAATTTTTCATCTTCGATCAACGCCGAAAAAAGCGCTTTCCTTGAACCGCCGAAGAGCTTGTCAATCAGGGTCTGTGTTTCGCTTTCACAAACATCCTTTTTGGAGATCAGGGAAATACAGATAAAACCGGGATCGGTACGCTTGATGTACCCTTTTGCCTCGATCTTTTTAATCACGGTGTACGTGGTGTTCTTGTTCCATCCGAATTCTTTGTCTGCAAGAATACTCAATTCCTTCGCGCTGATCGGCTCATTTGCCCAAATCAGCTCCATCACCTTTAATTCGCTGTCAAATAATTTTTGCATAACGGCAACCTCCAGACTATTACTATAGTATATACTATCACAATAGTCTGTATTTGTCAATACAAATTTTCGCACAACATTAGCGCAAAAAATATATTCGCCCCTACCCGCGCAGGGCGAACAGCACAGAAAAAAGCACTTGCTTGCGCAAGTGCTTTTTGGGGGGACGACCGTGCTATTACAAAACAAAACTCACAAAAGATCCCGCAATGGAACCGTCAGGCATTTTGACAGGACTGATAGAAAATTTGTTTTTCAACCATAAGCGATGCGACGGCATATTTTCAATGGCGCAATATGCCCGAACCTGGTAAACCTTTTCTTCTTTTGCAATTTTTATGAGTTCCTGTAGCATAGCTGAAGCCATCCCCTGGCAGCGCAGGTCCGTATAGATGACTTCGATGATGTTGATAAATAGTTCATTCTGCGCAACAGGCGCAGGGATTTCTCGTTGAAAGGCCCATAGGTAACCGACAATGGTATCTTCAATTTTGGCAATCACGAAATATCCGTCGTTGTGGATCACATTCCTGATATTGGGGTAGTTACATAAAAGCTGCTGCTTTTCTTCCTCTGTTCCCAAGCGAACAACTGCTTTGTCATGCATGGCCATTCTCCTTTGCCGTGTTGATGGAGGCGATCAGAATTTTTTTGACCTCAACACATCTATCCAATATTGTTTTGTCGTAATAATATCCACTCTCAATCAAAAAAACTGATTGATCAACGCACTTTCGCACTTCGCTTCGCGTAGCGCTTTGCAAGCACGAATAACCTCTAAAGCAAACGCTTTTGACTTTATCATTAAAGGGCTTTCGGACATATTACCTATCCTCCTCTTGACTTTATCTCATAACACCGCAAAACCTATTACTTCTCAACTTAAATGAAGATTTTGCGCAGCAAAATCATCTTGCAATTTTTTATAAAAAGATGCTTTCATTATTCCACCGCCTTTCTCTATTATACCACAACTTTGTAAACATTTCAACCGGTTCGCATAAATAGGCTCCCTCCGGGAGGGAGCTGGCGCCGTAGGCGACTGAGGGAGAGTGCGTTACCGTAAAGTTTAATCAGATTTCAAAGTCGCGCAGGCTCCTTCCGACACGGCTTACGCCGTGCCACCGTCCTCTCGGAGGAAGGCTTTCGCCGGTTTGAATCTGCCTACAGACGCGAAATGAATGAAATCGTGCGTTGCACGATGAAATCCGAGCAAGCTCGGATGAAATCTTCGGCGTGCCGCCTCAGATGAAATTAAATCCGCCTCTACATCCTGCCGCAAGGCAGATTTCATCGCGAAGCGATTTCATCCACCGTAGGTGGATTTCTTCCGCCGAAGGCGGATTTAGTTGAAAAAAGCACTTGCTCGCGCAAGTGCTTTTTTCTGGCTGGGATGGCCGGATTCGAACCGACGGGTGCCAGAGTCAAAGTCTGGTGCCTTACCGCTTGGCGACATCCCAATATGAGGTATTATACCACATACCGGGGGAGTTGTCAAGAGATTTCGCACGACAGGAATCGATCAGCC
The DNA here is from genome assembly GCA_017466495.1 of Clostridia bacterium. GTDB lineage: Bacteria > Bacillota > Clostridia > Oscillospirales > CAG-272 > SIG693. The sequence goes on along the minus strand of JAFTUB010000139.1, from coordinate 2,992 downwards.
GAAGAGGCGGGACAGCTCAACATTGGCGTAGTAGGCGCGGTTGGCGATGATGGTGGAGAGGGGCGCGCCTCCCGCCGCGGCTTCACGAACAGCGGCCACGGTGGCATTGCCCAGGGAGGGCATCCCCGAGGCGTAGAGGGTGGGCAGATCGTAGGCGGCGGATTTGGCTATCCGCTCAATCATGGCGGCCGACTCCCAGTCCCGGAGCCGGTTCTGCAGCCGCTCGGTGATGTAGGCATCGGTGATGACATCGGTGGAGGCGGCGTTCAGGGCGGCCAGGATCAGACCGGTCTGCTCAAATTTGTTGTTGGCGGCGGTGACGCAGAGCACCGGCGCATCGGCACCGGTGGGACTGCGGTAGCTGCCGTCCCCGTTCCCGGGCAGGGGCAGGATGCCCCATTTCGCCGGGGCGTCGGAGAGCCAGTCCATGTACTCCAGGTCGGCGGAGCAGAAGAGCAGGGTGCCTGCCGAAAAGCTTTGCAGGGGAGCCAGGGCGTTGGTGGGATCGTCGGGGAAGCGGGCGGTGGCGCTGCGCAGACTGCGCAGGAGGGTGTCGAGGCGGTCAAGATTCTCAGGCACGCCCAGCACCGGCGCCTGGCCTTCGGTTTTCTCGATCAGCGAAAGTCCGAAGGAGCCGGCGCAGAGATCGCTGTAGATGTTCTCGTCGGTGGGATAGACGGTGTGTCCCGATACGCCGTCCAGGGCTGCGGCTGCGGCAGCGGCTTCGAGATAGAGCTCCCAGGTCCACTCTCCCGATTCCACCGCGGCGTAAAGGTCATAGCCCAGCTGCTCGGCCAGGGAGCGGTTGAAGAAAATAGCGGGGAGACGGTCGTGATCCAGCACTGCGGCGCCCAGGTCGGCGTAGGTGGTGAGGTTGGCTCCGCCGGCGGAGGCGGTGGCCCCGTATGCGGCGGTGGTGTTGTCCCAAAAGGGGAGATTGTGCAGATTCCGCAGCAGCCCCGCCGCGGCGAAGCGGCCCACCTGCCCGGCGGGCAGGATCAGCATATCGGCGGAGTAGAGCCCCGAATTTTCAGCCGCCAGGGTCTCGTCGTAGATGGAATCCACGGTGGAGGCGGCGGGAATAAAGCTGACATTGTACCGTTCGCTCACCGCGGCATTGCGGGCGAGCTTGGCGCGGTCATCCAGCCGCTCTCCCTCGGCGGGGAAGAGGGGATCATAGCCGGCGGTGGCCACGATGAAGGACAGTCCCTCGAAATCGGCCTTCGGCAGAGCGCCAAGCTCTGCCTCGGCCCGCGCGGCGGCATCGGGGCGGGTCGGGGCGGTGTAGGGGACCTCGGTGGTGGCCCCGACTCCGGTGGTGGAATGGGCCGGCCCGGGTCCGTTCCCCGGCCCCTCGGTGATGATCAGCCCGCAGGCCGAAAGGGAGAGGCAGAGGCACAGGGCGGCAAGGCCGCGAAGAAAACGATTGTGCATGGTAAACTCCGTGATTGTGGGGTGAGATGGTGTGGGGCTTACTGTCTGCCCAGGGTCAGGGTCACCACGAAGCCGTCCCGGTTGTTGCCCGAGATGCTGTAGGGAACCCCATCGGGCACCAAAGCGTAGGTCACCTCTCCATCGGTGAGGGGTACGTACCAGATCTCATAGGTGATGCCGTCCGACTCCACAAAGAGGTGGGTGCCGTCGGCCTGGTAGGCGCGGAGGGTGTTGATATACTCCTCCAGGCAGAGGTTGTTGTTGGTCATGTAAACGGCATGGGGGATGCCCACATAGCGGAAGTGCCAGGGCTCATAGGCAATGCCGGTGATGGCGACCTTCGACGCGGGATAGCGCAGGACAAAGCCGTAGCGGGGGAAGTTCTTGGGGACCCACTGGTAGGTTTCCAGCTCGTCCAGTCCGTACATCTTGCCGTCGGTGTAGACCGAGAGGTCCATGGCAAGGCCGGTGTGGTGCTCGCTGTTGCCGGGGAGAGCCACATACTTGGCGGCGGCTTCCTCGCCCTCCTTTGCTACCCGGCGGTTGTACAGATCCTCCTGGGCGGCATAGCTGCGGTAAGCGCCGTTCTGCACCAGAATCAGGCCGGTTTCCCCGGTTTCGGCCAGGAAAGCATCGGCAGCGGTGTTGAAGGCGGCCAGCACCCGGGTGTCCAGCTTGTCCTGGGCCGAGCCCAGCTGGTACCCCTTGCTCTTGTTGCCGTAGGTGAGGGTGAGATGCCCCTCGGTGGCGGGGAATACATAGGGATAATCGGCGCTGACCAGGATCAGATCGCCCTTGGCCATGTCAGCCCGGGTCAGGGTCAGGGTGGTGTAGGTAACGGGGGGGGCAGTCGTCTCGGCCGGAGGCGCGGTGGTCTCGGGGGCGGCGGTGGTCTCACTGCCTGCGGGCTCGCCGCTCTCGGCAGGAGCCTGCGTCTGGGTGGGAGGCTCGGTGGTGACAGAGGAATCGTCCCCGTCCCCCAGGCGGCCGGTGAAGTGCAGCACAAGGAAGACCGACAGCAGAGCCAGCAGGAGAATCACGATAAAGAAGACGGTGAGCACCGCGGCACGGCGGCGGCGACGGCGGACACGCTCATTGATGCGGCGGGTGTAGCTTTGGTTGTTCATAGACAGAGCCTCCTTTTCGGTTCGGATAGGGAAAATGCACACAGGGCTGTCCCAGCGGACAGCCCTGAAGGTTTCATTTATTTGGCGTCGCGCATGGAGAGGTTCATGCGGTTCTTTTCGTCGGTGCCAAGGTACTTGACACGGACGGTGTCGCCCACGGCGACCACATCCTCAACCTTTTCGGTGCGCTTGTTGTCCAGCTTGGAGATGTGGACCATGCCCTCCTTGCCGGGAGCGAACTCAACGAAAGCGCCGATGGGGATGATGCGGGTAACCTTACCCTCGTAGATGGCGCCCACCTCGGGCTCGAAGACGATGCCGTCGATGATGGTCTTGGCAGCGTAAGCCGAGTCGCGATTGACCGCGGCGATATAGATGGTGCCGTCGTCCTCGATGTCGATCTTGGCACCGGTGTCGGCGACGATCTTCTG